>JAJYJR010000381.1 GCA_021789355.1 Chloroflexota bacterium
GCAGTCCGGCTCAGGGTGCGCTTGAGCAGCGGCCCTCCGACCTGTCGGCCCCCTCGCATGTATCGGCTCGCCGCGACCACGTCGGCGCCGAGACGCGCGAGGCGCACCATTGGCTCGACGTCCCGGGGCTCATCCGACCCGTCGGCCATCGTGATGAGGACGTACTCGCCGCGCGAGGCCGCGATCCCGGCCTTCATCGCGTTGAGCACACCCCTCCCGAGCTCGTTGCGCAGGAGTCGGACGTGCGGCAGGTCGGCCGCCAGCCCGCGCACAGGTGGCACCGTCGTATCGGCGTCGAAATCGTAGACGACGAGGATCTCGTGCGGGGTGTGCAGGTTCGCGTGGAGCGCACGCAGCACGGGCACGACCCGCTCGCCCTCGTTGTAGACCGGCATCACGACCGACAGCACGGGCGCCAGCTCGCCGGCCACAGGAGCGATCACTCCAGCACCGCCACCTGCTCCTGGCGCAGGGCACGCGCCCCGCTCGACAGCGATGCCACCCCCAGGCCGGACGCGGTCAGCGCGATCGCGCCACCGAGCGCCGATGGGGCCACGGTCATGACATGCGCCAGCACCGCGAGCGAGAATGCCTCCGACGCGGGGAGGCCCAGTGCGGTGGCAGTCCCAACCGCGGCGAGCTCGAACGTCCCGACGTATCCCGGTGCCGAAGGCAGCGCCGTTCCGAGCACGGTCACCGCGGCAATCAGCAGCGTCACCGCGGGCGAGAGCGCCAGCCCCAGTGACTGCCCAACGAGCCAGAACGTGACGGCATCCAGCAGCCAGCAGGTACTGCTGATCACCAGCGCGAGGCCCGCCGCAGGCCGCTCGCTCGCGGCGTCGGCGCCGGTGGCCACGAACCGAACGAACCGCACCGAGCCCGCGATCGCGCGCGCCGGCAGCCGGCGTTCGACCCGCTCCAGGACTCGCCCGACCAGCCCGAGGCCCCCGGTCAGCAGCACAACGACCACCACGATCCCGGCCAGCGACGCAAGCCCGGCGGCCTGGGTGAGCCAGGCAGGCGCCCCGAGCAGGAAGGCGGCCGCGAACGCGAGGATGGCCAGACTGGCCGTGTCGAGGATCCGTTCCAACACCACGGTGCCCAGGACGATCCCGGAGTCCAGACTCCCGGCGCGGGCGGCGAGGAACGCCCGAATCGGCTCACCCAGCCGGGCCGGGAGGACCGCGTTGCCCAGGTAGCCGATCAGCAGGATCGGAAGCAGGGGTGCCAGGCGGAGCGGCTCGGGGGGATGCGCGATGGCGAGCAGGGCGCGCCAGCGGATCGTCCGCAGCACCAGTTGCAGCGCGATCACGCCCAGGATGGCCACCAGCGGCGCCGGTGCGGCGTGCTGCAGCTGGATGACCGCGGAGGCGAGGTTCACGCCCCGCAGCGCGACCCACAGCGACGCGACGCTGACGAAGACCCCGAGCGGCGCGGTGAGGAGGCGCCGCAGGGGCGAAGCGGACGCGGAGGCGCGCACGCCGCTCACCGACGCTCACCTACATACAGGGTCTGTCCGGCCAGCAGCCACCGTGCGGGCGGGAGGCGCAGGAACACCCTGACCAGCGCAGGCCACTGCGGCAGGCGACTCTTCGTGGTGTACGGCAGGAAACGCACGACCAGACGATACGTTCGGAAACCTGCCGACTCCGCCGCCTCGACCAGGCTCCGGTCGGTCAGCGCAACCTTGTGGTCGATGAAGTCCCAGTACGCCCCACCGACGAGTCGGATGTTGGGCTGCAGCACCACCACCCGGCCTCCGGGCCGCAGCAGTTCCCGAACCACGGCGAACTGCTCCATCACGGCGGCGGGCGACGGCAGGTGCTCGAGGTAGTTGCTCATGAAGGCTGTGCCGAAATGGCCCGCGGGGAGGATCCTAGCCAGGGCCAGACCGTCGGCCTGCACAAAGTGCACATTCGTCGTCAGGTCGGCCGAGACATCCCGCACGTCGGTGGCCCACTTCTCCGCCGCCTCGACATGGCGAATGAAGTAGCCGCGGTCGCAGGCGATGTCGAGCACGGGCGCGCCGGGCACGACGAAGCGCTGCAGGTGCGCCACGATCACGGCCCAGACCGCGTCCTTGGCTCGCGCCTCCCGGTCGGTGAACCGGTGCGCGTAGACCTCGCCCAGGGCGGGGGTCAGATCCGGCCCGCTGCCAGTTCGTTCGTGATCCACGGGATCACCTCGTCGAGCATCGCGTCGAGCGTGGTGGTGGCCTCGAAACCGAGCACGTCGCTGGCCTTGCGCACGTCCGGGACGCGCATCTGCACGTCGTGCTCGAACGGTGGGTCGCTGACGTAGCGGAACGGCCGGTCGCCGTTGACCTTCCGCCAGATCGTCCGGGCCAACTCCAGCACGGTGGTGCCCTGCGCGGTCGAGAGGTTGAAGTCCTGGTTCACCGCCGCGGGCGATTCCATGGCGAGCCGGATCCCGCGCGCGAGGTCGCCGCCGTAGGTGTAGTGGCGGACCTGGTTCCCTTCGCCCAGGATGTGCAGGGGGTCCTGACCACGGAGCACCTTCTGCACGAGATCCGGCACGACATGGCTCAGGGCGAGCTTCACGTTGCCACTCATGACCTCGGCGTCGCGGACCGCGCGCCGCTCGCCGATCCCCACGCAGTTGAACGGCCGCAGGATCGTGTAGGGCAGGCCGTACTGCTCCCAGGCGCCCTTCGCGAAGTACTCGCTCGCGAGCTTCTGGAAGCCATACGTGGAGCGGGGCGGGGGGTTGGTCAGCTGAGCGCCTTCGGGCGTAGGGAAGACGGTCGCCGACTCGAACACCATCGAACTGGAGATCACCACGATCCGTTCCAGCCGCCCGTCGCGGCGGGCGGCCAGCGCCGCGTCGAACGTGGAGGCGAGGATCCGCTCGTTCTCGGCCAGCAGGTCGTAGGCGAACTCGTGGAAGTAGCTGATCCCGCCGATCATCGCCGCCGCGGCCACCACCTGGTCCACGTCCGCAGCCAGCTCGCGCAGGTGCCCCACGTCCTTGGCGTCTCCCTGCACGAAGCGGTACCGCGGGTGGCCCTCGTAGCTCTTGGCGGTGGGGCCGTACTTCGAGAAATCATCGAGCCCCACGACCTCGTGCCCAGCCTCGAGGAGATCAGGCACCAGGTACCCGGCGATGAACCCGGCCGCGCCGGTGACTAGGACCCGCACGTGCACTCCTCGCCTGCGGGAGAGCGCCGAGTGTGGAGCCGCCGTGGCACCAGCCGGGCGCTCCTCGTCACGTTCCTGCTCACGCGTCTCCTTCCGCACGGCTCCACAAGCGATGGTGAGGCTAGCCCACCCTGGCGCCTCCGGCTATGGTACTGACGGCTTGTCGCCACCCGACGGCCGCGTTGACACGATGAGGCCATGCCACTCGCCACCACGCCCGGTCATGCGCGCGCCGCCGAAGCCGCGGATGGCCGCTCGTGTGGCGCCGGTCACGATCGGAAGCGGGTGTGCCACCCGTGACCGCCCCACCCGCTGACTCCGAGGCCAGGCCAGGACCGCTCGCCGACCAAGCCGCCAGTTCCATCCGCACGTGGCATCGCCTCCCTGCGCCAGCGCGCTGGTCGCTCGTAATTGCGGGCGCGGTCGGCATCCAACTCCTGCGACGACCCGAGACGCTGCTGCGGCCTGAGTTCTTCAACGAGGACGGCCAGGTCTTCTACATCGGCACGTACTTCGGAACCCCGCTCCAGACGATCCTGCGGCCGTACGCCGGTTACCTCAACCTCGTGCCTCGGCTGGTGGCGCTGCTTTCCCGCCTGGTCCCGGTCGCCGACGCGCCGCTGGTCACGAACAGCGCCGCTCTCCTCATCACGGGCGCAGTCTGCGCGTATATCGCGGGCGGCAGGCTGTCCGGCGCGATCCCCTCCGCGAGCCTGCGCTGGACGATCGCGGGGCTGGTGGTGCTGCTGCCGAATTCGCACGAGACGCTCGGCTCCATTGCATACACGCAGTGGTACCTCGGGATGTACCTGCTGACCGCCGCGTTCGCCACCTCGCCCAGGACGCGGGCAGTCGAGGCCGTTGACCTCCTGGCCCTGGGCGCTGCCTCCCTCACCGGGCCCTGGGGGGTCTTGTTTACCCCGCTGTACGCTTGGCAAGCGCGACCCAGCCTGGCGATCCGGCGGGCCGACCATGCCCGCGATCGGGCACCGAAACGGTTGTCCTGGGATTGGGTTCGGATCCGTGCGGCGCTGGCGGTCTGTCTCCCCTCGCTCGCGCAGCTCGCGTACATCGTCGCCACTCCGGCCCCCAGCATGGGCAACGGGGTGGCGACCCTGGCCGGCACGATGGGGGTCATCGGCAACCGGTTCGTGGACGCGCCGTTCCTGGGCGCCATTTGGACCTCGCTGCTGCTCCAGGCCGGCCTGCCGTTCGCCCTCCTGGCGGGGCTTACCGTCGGCATCGGGGGCCTGGTCATCGTTGCCTTCAGCGCGCTCACCGTTCGTGCGCGGGTGGTTGCCTTATACGTCGTCGGCGTGACGGTGACTGCGACTGTTATTCGGGAACGCGCTATGCTCGGCGGCTTCCTCGACCCAGGGGTAGCCGAGCGCTACGTGGTGGTTCCCGGCCTGGTCCTCGCCGCGGTCGCCGTAAGTGCGGTGGCTCGTGGCAAAGGAGCGACACGCGTGGCCGGCATGGTCCTGGTGGCTCTGCTGACGTTCGGCATCGTGGGTGACTTCAGGGTTCCGCCACATCCGTCGCTCGACTGGCCCCAGCGAAGTGAGTGCATTGGCGGGAGCGCGCCGTGCGTGGTCCCTGTACAGGAGCAGGCCCTGTGGTCCATCCGCTGGCCGGGCGCAGGGGGCACCTACGTGCAAGAGCCACTGGGCTTTGGGCCCTGACGGCGAGCACCGCGGGCCTGGACTCCCCGAGCTGCCTCCGGCCCGACGTCAGGTCCCGATCCGGCCGGCTACCGAACCCCACACGTCGACCACCGGCCGGCCCCCGAGGTTCAGTTCGCGATACACGCGGTGCGGCGCCCCCACCACGAACAGGTCGGCCTCCGCCAGCACCTGCTCGAGCGGTGTCAGCTTGGGGTCGCGGACGTACGGGTCCGTGCAGAGCACTCGAGCGCCCTCCCAGGCCAGGAGCTTGCGCAGCTTGTAGCTCAGCGAGGCGCGCACGTCGTCGGACTCGGCCTTGAAGGCCATGCCGAGGATCCCCACCGTGCGGCCCCGCAGGTCGCCGTGGCGCGCCTTCATCTGTCCTACCAGGAACGCTGGTAGGCCCTCGTTGATCTGCATCGCAGACTGGCCCATCGGGAAATGGTCGGCGGTGAACGCCGCCAGCTGCATCGTGTCCTTGAGCAGGCAGGGGCCCGCCGCGAAGCCGGGCCCGGGCAGGTCGGCCGCGCGCGGATAGTCATGCCGGATCGCGTCGAGCACCGCCTGGTAGTCGACCCCGGCCGACTCCGCGATCATGAAGAACTGGTTGGCGATGGCGAACTTCATGTAGCGCCACGTGTTGGTGAGGAGCTTGGCCAGTTCGGCCTCGCGGGCACCGGTTCGGATCACGTCCGCTCCGAGTTGCCGGAACAGCGCCTCGGCCCGGTCACCCGCGGCCGCGCCGTCCGCCCCCACGATCTGTGGCAGGGTGGTCAACTCCTCGAGCGCGTGCCCCTCGGCGATGCGCTCCGGGCAGAACGCGACGTCCACGTGCAGCCCGTGGTCGGCCAGCGCCTTTGCCACGTACTCGCTGGTGCCCGGGTACACGGTGCTGCGCAGGACGATCAGCGCGCCGTCCCGGATGTGCGGTGCGATCTCCCCCAGGGCCCGCTCGAAGATGGTCATGGCCGGGTTGAAGAACTCGTCGATTGGCGTACCGATGATGATCACGACCACGTCGCTTCGACCCAGCATGGCCGGGTCGATGGAGAGCTCCAGGCGTCCCGCGTCGAGCATCTCGCGCAGCAGTGCCTCGGCCCCCGCCTCCAGGAACGGCACCTCGCCCCGGCCGATCCGCTCGAGTGTCGGGGCCGAGATGTCCTGGAT
>JAJYJR010000382.1 GCA_021789355.1 Chloroflexota bacterium
CGCCCACCGACCACGCGCGACCACTCCGTGTACGGCCCGTGCCGGGCCGCCGCATCCCGCTGGCAGGGGCACCCCCGCTGGCCGCACTGCATGCGGCGCGTGGTGAGCGACCCCCGGCGCATGGGCCGGGGCTCGCCGAGGGCCGCCAGGGCAGCCGCGACGGCCGTCGAGCAGCCGATCGCCGGAAGCCCTATCGCCCCCATCCCATTGCTATTCGTCCATCGTCCCATCCTTGACCGGGTCCGGTTCCCAGCGTAGGTCGAGCCGTGGCGATCGACTGGCATGCGTACGTGAAGTTCGATCCGGAGATGCATCACGGGCGACCGACGATCCGCGGCATGCGGATCGAGGTGCAGGATGTCCTCGACTACCTCGCTGGCGGGATGACGGTCGAGGAGATCCTTGACGACTTCCCTGAACTCACGCGCGAGGACATCCAGGCTGCGATCGCGTATGCGGCCGAGCGCCTTCGCGCCACCGCATGAAGCTGTTGATCGACCAGAACCTGTCGTTCACGCTCATCCTGTACCTTGGAAATACAACCACAGTCGCTGTCGAGCGCCTGATCCGCTCTCATGCCGCCGAGATCACGGCCTTCGAAACCGACGGGGAACCTATCCTCCGCGTCCGGTGATGGCCGCCGACGGCAATAGCGCGGAATGTCACTACTCGCGGGGCCGGCTGGGATGATCTGCGAGATTGCGCTTCGCCTGATCGGTCGCTCGAAGACGTTGGCGGCTTCCGGGGCCGTCGCCACACGAGATCCTTGGTACTATTGATAGGCCGCGCGAGGATGCGCAATCCTTGCGGGGCATTAGTCCCCGCCCTCCATCGCGAGATGGACTGGCGGGGTTCCTCTATCCTCGGGTGGTGAGCGCCCGGTGCCGCAACGCGTCGCGGTCTTCATCGACTGGCAGAACGTCTACCTTGCGTCAATGTTACTTCGTACGTAACATTGACGCATGGGCGAGGCGGAGTTGTTCAAAGGATCGGGAGAACGGCGCGGGTACTTCACGACCGCGGAGGCTCACGAGCACGGCCTGAGCCGGCGCGCGCTGGTTCATCGCGCGCAGCGTGGCGAGCTCGAGCACGTCGGGCACGGGTTGTGGCGACTCTCACTGTGGCCAGCTGGACCGACCGACGAGCTGTATGCGATCCAGGCCCTCGCGCCGTTCGGCACGTTCAGCCACGACACCGCGCTCTCGCTCCTCGGCCTCGGTGATCTCATCCCCTCGGAGATCCACCTGACGATCCCGGAGTCGTCGCGGCTCGCGTCCCGCCCAGGGATCCGGTTCCACCGCTCCCGGCATGCCGCCACGACCGACCGCCTCCTGCGCGACGGCCTCTGGATCAGCGCGCCGGCCAGGGCCCTCCTTGACGCCGCGCGCACCGGCGGCGATCCGGACCATCTGCGCACCGCGGCGCGTGAGGCACGCGCCCGCGGCCTCCTCAACTCGGCGGACCTCGAGAGACTGCGCGCGCGTCCGCTCTTCGCCGACCTGTGATCGATCCGCATCTGCGCGAGGGCAACGGCATGGCCCGCCTCCTCGCCAGGATGAATCGCGAGGCGAAGGCCGCTGACGTGCCGGCGCGGCGAGTCCAACTCGTCGTCGCGATCGATCGGCTGCTCGCACGCCTCCTCGTCTCGGCGCCGACGGCCGCCTGGGTTGTCAAGGGCGGCTTCGCGACCAGTGCGGCACCGGTTGGTAAAGGTAGGGCCAGGGGTGTTCTAACTATGGGGCGGTTGCGGACGCAATCACGTCGAGGGTGGCGGTCGGCCGGGACGAACGGCGGCGCTCTCACCCGTTGCCCGCAGCGAGAACTTGCGCTCGGCGAACGCGCTGCGGACAGCCGGCAGGGTCAGGCCGAATCGGCAGGTCAGCATCGACAAGCCCCCCGCGAGGACGAGCACCCACGAGCGCGGCCGCCAGTAACGAGGTGATGGTGCGTGATTGTGCTGCACGGATTCCGGTGCAACCAGGTCCTTGAGACTCGGAGCGACGCGTCCGCCGTTGCTACAACGTCGAGTTGCACGGATAATGGTGCATACTGATTGACAGCCACGCTGGAACGACCTACTCTTCGTGTGTGACACCAATCTGCACGCGAAGAGGTGCACAACAGTGCTCCAGACACCTTCGCCTATCGGGGAGTTCGTTCGCGAGCGCCGCCGAGCTCGGGGTCTCAGCCAGCGCGAGCTCGCGGAACTCGCGCGCGTGGGGCCCAACTTCGTGAGTCAGCTCGAGACCGGTAGGTCCGGCCTGCGCATGGAAGGCGTCAACCGCGTTCTTGCTGTCTTTGGCAAGCGGCTGGGCATCGAGGATCTGCCCCGGGAAGGGAGCGACCGATGGGCTCGCCACGACGAGGGCTCGTCCGACTCGATGGCCGTCCCGTAGGAACGCTCGACGAGTCGGAGGACCGGCGGTTCGTCACCTTCCGATACGACGAGAACTACCTCCGCGCGCCCGACGCCGTGCCCGTGTCCCTGAGGATTCCGCTCTCACGCGATCCGATCGAGACCTGGGGGCTCCATCCGTTCTTTCGCAACTTGCTTCCAGAGGGGTGGCTGCGAGCCCTCTCGGTCGCCAAGCTCAAGGTCGCCGAGGACGATGAGTTCGGCCTCCTGCTGGCCACTGGCGCGGACTGCGCGGGCGCAGCTGAGGTGGTTCCCCTCGAGGAGCCCGCAGAGTGACCGCATCATGTCTTACCTGCCTGCGGCCGGTGCCCGACGCGAAGAAGCACCACGCCCGCTGCGCTCGTCGACTCTTCGGAACCGACGTCGCGCCGAGCCTCGATCTTCGACAGTCAGAGATCCAGACGGTTGCGCTCGCGACGATCGGCCGCAGCTCGCTCGCGGGCGTGCAGCCAAAGATCTCGGTCGGTCTACATACCGAGCGGCGCACGCTGCAGCTCGAGACGAACGGCGGGCGCTTCATCCTGAAGCCACCGACCGGCGAGTTCGAGGCCCTTCCCGAGAACGAGCACCTGACGATGGAGCTGGCCCGCCGGTTCGGCCTCACCGTCCCCGACACGACGCTCATCGAGCTGCGCGATGGCACGCTCGCCTACCTCATCGCGCGCTACGATCGCCCGATCACCGGTGGCAAGCTCCGTCAGGAGGATTTCTGCCAGCTGCTGCTCCTCCCGCCGGCCTCGAAATACGACGGGACCGCGCTCGACTGTGCATCGGTTATCCGGCAGTTCTCAGCAGAACCGCTGGCCGATCTCTTCAGGCTCTTCGAGACATTCGTGTTCGCCTTCTGGGTCGCCAACGGCGACATGCACCTGAAGAACCTGTCCCTGGTCGCGGATGCCGAAGGTCGTCACCTGCTCTCACCCGCGTATGACCAGGTGTGCACGGCGCTCTATCCAGGTCTCGACGCCCGCCTCGGGCTTCCACTGGCGCCCGAAGACCGGAAGACCGACCGGGCCACCTGGCTTCGCTTCGCCCGTGCCCTCGACATCCCGGAGCGCGCGGCCATCCGCGTCCTCAACCGGCCAGCATCCCGATTCCGGGTCGCAACGACAGTGATCGCTCAGAGCTACCTCCCCGATCGTCTGCGTGCCCGGTATAGCCACGTTCTTGCGACGCGCGCTGAAGCGTTAGCCGAGTGAGCGTGGAGTCCGGGACTCGCCTTCACGCGAACCAACTCCGGCGCCCGGACGACGCGCGTTTCACCGAAGACATCGACCTGCGGATTGCCGCCACGATCGACGCCGCGCCGATGCTCATGGCCGACGCCTTCGAGGCGGACCTCGACGATCTCTTCTCGTACGAACCGCCGGCCCCGCCGACGCCGCTCGAGGGGCCACCTGGCGGCGGTCTGCGTTTCGTCGCGCTGGCGCGCGCCGTGATGCTGCTATGCTGCATAGCATGAAGACGTACCTGCTGACCGTGCAGTCCCGCGGCACGGTCGCTCTTCCGGCCGATCTACGGCGTCGCCTCCACCTCGATCAGGCCAATGCCCAGATCAAGCTGGTCGAGGGCGAGGACGGTCGCATCGAGCTGGTCCCGGTCGTCGCGGTGCCCGCGGACCAGGCATGGTTCTGGGCCGATCGCTGGCAGACCATGGAGCGCGAGGCAGATGCGGACGTCGCCGCCGGGCGCACCACCGTCGTCGACGGGCTGGAGGGCCTGACCGACCTGTTCGCGGCCGATGACGCCGCCCGGTGAAGTTCGAGGTCACCGACGCCTTCCGGGCCGACAGAAGCCGCCTCTCGGAGAGCGAGCGCCGACGCCTCGCGGAGGTTCTCCCGGCGTTCGTCGCCGCCTGTGATCGATACGCCGCGGACCCGGCCACTGCGTGGCCCTCGTCGCTCCGGGTGAAGGATGTCGAGGGGGCACCTGGCGTCTTCGAGATGACGTGGAACTTCTCGGGACCGGACGGGCGGGCGACGTTCGAGTGGATCCGGATCGACGGAGTCCTCGCCGTGCGATGGCGGCGGATCGGCAGGCACGACATCCTCCGAAGTCCGTAGGCTCCCGCCGGCAACCCGATGCTCCGCCCTCCCAGCGTCCGCTCTCGGTGCGTGCCGCGCCCGGAGTGCTGGCTCGCACAGGCCGCGGCCGGTGGACTCCAATGCCGGCAGAGCGTAGGCTTGCGGCGGAGGTCAGGCTCGATGGAGCGCAAGAGAACGCCAGCGATCACGCGCGATCCCGAGACCCACAGCGGCGCGCCCGTTTTCACCGGGACGCGGATCGCTGTCAAGGTACTCTTCGACTACCTCGAGGATGGTCAGTCGGTGGACGATTTCGTGAAGCACTACCCGTCGGTCTCTCGCAAGCAGGCCATCGCCGCGCTCGACGAGGTGGAGGGGCTTCTCGAGGCGACGGCGTAGCTCGACGTCGTGCTGATCCAGGCCGCGGTGGCAGCGTTTCCAGCCGCCCGCAAGCACGCGGTCACGGTGATCGGTGTGCCGAAGGCGGCATCGCGCGCATCCAGGCCGAAGCATGGGCCGTCCTCGACGGACGGGTGAGCCTTGCATAGCGGACTGGCAGGCTGCGGCGTCGCCCAGGCCCCTGCAACTTTTCCCGGCCCCCTCGCCTTATAGAGAGTGTGTTGGACTGCGAGCGAGCGAGCGCGCTGATCGACGGCTTCGTCGGGGACGAACTGTCGACCGACGATGCCCGCGCCCTGGCCGATCACCTCCGCGGCTGCCCCGCCTGCACTGCCGATGGCAATAGCGGGGAAAGTCACTACTCGGTGAGTGCGCGGGGCGGGCGATGATCTGTGAGACGGCCCTCCGGCTGATCGACAGCTTCGTCGGGGACGAGCTGGCGCCGGAGGATGCGCGCAGCCTGGCCGATCACCTGCGCGGTTGTCCGAGTTGTAGTGCGGAGATGGCGGGCGCCTCGCGCCTGATCGAGCTGCTGGCCACCCTTCCCGACGTCCCGCCCACCCCCGACTTCGACGAGCGCGTCCTGCTGGCCGCGATCGAGGACCGGCGGCGTCGCCACGAGCACCGCAACTGGCTCGGGGACCTGCGCACGCAGATCCTGCGTGGCACGCTGCGCACCACGGGCACGTTCGCCGCCACGGTCCTCGTGGTCGCGAGCCTGGCGGTGGGCGGGGTCTGGGCGGCCTCGACCCTTTTCAAGGGTCAGCTGCAGTCGGCGGGCATCCTGCACGATGGGACGCCACACCCGACCCTGGCCGCTCCGACCGGCACACCGATCACGCCTGCGGCGGGCGTGCAGACGACGCCAACGGCCGCGCCCACGCCTTCGCCGCGCGTGATCGTGATCACGGTGACGCCCGCGCCGACGCCCAGCCCGACCCCCTCACCGTCGCCATCACCATCTCCGACCGCGACGCCCGCGCCGACCCCGGCTGTGACGCCTAACCCGACCCCCTCACCGTCCGCGTCGGCCACGCCGACCGCGACGCCCACACCCTCGCCAACCCCCAAGCCGCGCCGTTGCCCACCGGGCACCGCGTGCTACACCCCCAGCCCGACGCCGGGAGCGGCGTCTCCGTCATCG
>JAJYJR010000383.1 GCA_021789355.1 Chloroflexota bacterium
CCTGTATCGGGCCGCCCCCGGGGCGCTTCCGACACCAGCGTCCGCGGAACGCGCCCCCTCCACCGTCACGACCCGCATGGACCGCCCGACGTTCGACGACGATGAGTGCGAGGAGCTGTTCGGATGAGCGCCCATCGGACCGCGCGGGGACGCCGAACCCTTGACCAGCCGCACGATCGGCACGGAGATCCACCCATGCCTGCCCTACCCGTTCCAGCGTCTCGCCCTCGCCCGGCCGCCGCACCTCCGGCCATGACCGGCCCCGCCGGCCACGCGCCGGTCGTGCCGATCAGGAGCGACTGGTCGATCGCCGCCCTGCTGCCACGCCGCGGGGTGGCCGTGCTCGCGGGCCCGCCCCGGACGAGCAAGAAGATGCTCGCGCTGCAGCTGGCCCTCTCGGTCGCCGACGCGCCGACGGTGGCCGATGGCGCCGCCGGCTGCGCCGGTCCGGTGCTCTTCGTGGAGACGGAGCACTCGGCCAGCGGCCTGCGCGATCGCCTGGCGAAGCTGCTGCCCGCCCTCGGGATCGAGACGCCGCGACACCCGGTGCACTTCGTCCTGCCCGATGCGGCGCATCCGCTGCGCCTGGGCGGTGCCGGCTGGGCCGAGCTCGATGCGCTGTGCGCGGCCAGCGCACCCGCGCTCCTCGTCTTCGACGCGCTGCGTCCGCTGGTGGCGGACGCACCCGCGGGCGTCGAGCGGCGGATGGCAGACGAGCCCTTGCACCGCCTGGCCGCCCGACACGACTGCCTGGTGCTGGTCGTGCAGGAGCTGGCCGAGACCGCTGCCGCCGACACGGTGCGTCGCTCGCTGCCGACCCGGGACGGCGTGCCGGCGGAGGGTGATCCGGACCTGTGGCTGACCGTGGTCTCGGTGCTGGGCAAGTTCGTGCGCCTCACCGCATCGTCGGCTGACGGGGAGCAGACCATCTGGCTGGAGCGGGATCCGGCGTCCCTGGCCTGTTGGCCGGCCGATGGCGGGCTGGTCGCCTCGCGGCTGAGCCTGGTCGGCACCATCGCCGCTCACGGCGTGGCCAGCGGCCGTGTGCGGCCCGCGTTCGCGCCGAGCTACGTCCGCCGCCTCGAGCGGTCGCTGCGCCACTTCGCCGCGACCGACAAGCCCGACCTGCTCCTCTCGGGATCGCGGGTGCGGGCGCTGCTCGACGACACCGACGCGATGGGACTGACCCCGGTCCGCGATCCCGAATCGCTGGCGCTGCTGGGGTCTGCGCTCGGACTCGAGGATCCGGTCTCCCTGGTCCGGCTCGTCTGGGCGGTCAATCGCTCCAAGGTGCGCACCTACGCTGCGGCCGCCGAGCGGTGGGGCGCGATGGCCCAGGAAGCCCTGCGCCTGATGGGTCGGGTAGCGGGCGACCCCGCCACCGGGCCCAGCGCGGCCGGTTCGAACGGCGCGGCGACGAACGACGGGGAGTCGGTGCCCTGATGATCGCGTTGGACGGGGGCGACGGGCCGAAGGAGCTCGACGGGGATCCCCGCCCTCTGTGCGGGGCGCCGCTGCCGGACCGATGGGCGGGTGTCCGCGAGTGCGGACCCCGTGGCTGGCAGGAAGCGCAGCCGCCGCAGCCGGGGGATCCCTGCAGCCGCGGCCCGGCGGATGGCACGACATGGCTCGGCGCATGGCGCACCGACTTCGCCGGCGGTGCTGCGCCGAAGCTTGACACGGCACCGGACCTGCCCAGGCTCAGCGCACGGACGCGGGGTGCCAACTCCCCTCGCGCCGGGTGCTCCCGGCCCCCGGTCGTCTCGCACGGTCGGGGGCTCTTCGTGCTCGGGGCGTCCAGGCAGCCCCGGCCGGCCGACGAGCAGGCCGGTGAGGGGCTCCCATGAACCCCCTGGCGGATCCCGCCTGCCCGACCTGCGGCGGTGCCGGCATCCTGGTGCTCGATCCCGAGCGCTTCCCGCCCACCCGTCTGGTCACCTGCGGCTGCGTCGTGCGCCGCGCCGCGGCGCTCGAGGTCGAGCGCCGGGCCGCGGCCAGCGCCGCCGGAGGCGCGGCAGGGGGCAGGACCGGCAGCAGACCGCTCCAGCGCCCCGCCCCGTTCCGGCCGGGCCGCTCGCGGTATGCCGCGGACTCCGACGGCCGGCCGGTGGGCTGCGGGCTCTGCGGCGCCCCGCTCGAGTTGCGTTCGAGCATCCCGGTGCTGGAACAGACGGGCGACGGTCGATGGGTGCGTCGCTACGACTACCAGTGCCCCGACCACACCCCTTACGGCGGCCGTGCCTACTACGAGCTCCTGGAGTGAGCAGCGCCTGGGGCCGGGCGCACGATGCGTCGGACGCCTGCTTCATGGGTCCGAGCGGTCCGAGGCCGCTGTGCCCGGGCCGACACGCGTCCCGAACGGGCGGGCGTCCCAACGTCTGTTGCCCCCGCTCGTTACAGCGGCACCTTCCGCCCGCTCCGAAGGTGGTGGTTTCGGACCGCAGCGTCGCTGCCCGAATCTCGCGTTCACTTGGCGTACCGGCGGAGCCAGGAGGTCAGTCCGAGTAGCCGGCCTTGACACGCGCCCCGACCGACCGTCCTCAGACCGGTGGGGGCCGCCCCGGGCGTCGCAGCCAGGAGAGCGCCGCCACCGGATCAGCCGAGTCGGGCGACGATGGTAAGGATCTCATCGCCGTAACGCTCGAGCTTGGCCGGGCCCATGCCACGGACACGTCGCAGAGCCCCCATGGTTCGGGGGCGAGCCTCGGCGATCGCAGCCAGCGTGGCGTCGTGCGCGATCACATATGCGGGGACGGCGTCCGTCCTGGCCTGGTCGCGGCGCCACAGTTGGAGTCCCTCGAGGAGACGCTGGTTGACATCGGTGGGCGAGCCTGCGGCCTCGGCGTCGGGCGTTGGGACGCCCTGGCGCGGCGGTGTCGCTGGCCGGTCGACAGCGACCAGGAAGCGCGATCGCTCGCGGCGCGCTTCCTTACCGCCCGGTCCGACGCGTCGTTGGGCCCACGACAACGCGAGGTGTCGCCTGGCGCGCGTGATACCGACGTACAGCAATCGTCGCTCCTCCGCCATCGCGGCCCCGGTCTTGGCCTGGCGGACCGGCAACAGCCCCTCCTCGAGGGCCGGCAGGAAGACGGCATCCCACTCGAGGCCCTTGGCCCGGTGGTAGGTCAGGAGGTTCACCCCGGTGGCGGACCCGGCGGCCTCCTCGGCCTCTCGCCGGTCGAGCTCTGTCAGCAGACCACGCACGGTCAGCGTGGGCTCGCCTGCGACCAGATCGGCAGCGATCCCGATGATGAGCTCCAGCGACGCCTCGCGTTCCCGGGCCTCCTCGCCGCCCGCCTCGATGTCGGCGCCCAGGCCGAGGCGCTCCGCGAACAGCGACCGGACGGCGTCGACCAGGCCGGGACCGGTGGCGAAGAGCTTCGTTCGCCGGAGCAACTGCCGGGCCTCGCGAACCTCACGGCGCTCGAAGAACCGCCCGCCGCGGACGCGGAAGGCGATGCCCGCGCGCGTGAGCGCCTGCTCGAGATCGGGGAGCTGGGCGTTGATCCGTACGAGCACGGCGATCTCGCCGGGCTCGGTCCCGGCTCGAAGCTGCGCCCGAATGTCGTCGACGAGGGCGCGGCGCTCGGCCTCGTCGTCGGCGAACCGCCGGATCGAGGGCGCCGGCCCGGACGGCTTCGTCGCGCGCAGCGCGCCGCGAGGACCCGGGGCGATGAGCCGGTTCGCGAGCTCGAGGATCTGGGGCGTCGAGCGGTAGTTGTCGACGAGCGCGACGATCCTGGCCCCAGGATGGCGAGCCTCGAAGCCGAGCAGGAACTCGGGCGACGCACCCGTGAAGGTGTAGATCGTCTGGTCCGGGTCGCCCACCACCGCGAGGTCGGTCGAGTCGCCCAACCACAGCTCGAGCAGGCGCTCGGCGAGCGGGTTCGTGTCCTGGTACTCGTCGACGCTGAACCAGCGCTTGCGAGCGCGGACCAGCCGGGCGGCGGCCTCATCGGTCTCGAGAAGCTCGACCGTCTCGACCAGCATGTCCTCGAAGTCGATGCGCCCCGCTCGTCGCTTGTCGCGCTCGTAGTCGGCGAACAGACGGGCGAAGAGGTCGGGCGGGAGCGGTGCCCGGTCGCCGCCCTCATTGATCCAGCGCTCGGGTCGGATCCGGCGGACCTTGGCCCATTCGATCGTGTCGGCCAGATCCTTGAGCGGCGTGAACTGGTAGTGGCCCGGGAGCCGCCGGGCGAGCGGGTACAGGAGGGCGCCCTTGCTCTCGAGGAGTTCGGGGAGCGGCGCGCCGTCGTGGCGGCTCGGCCAGAAGTGGCGGAGCTGGGCCAGCGCCGCGGCGTGGAAGGTCCGCGCCAGCACACCGAGATGGCCGAGCGCCGCCATTCGCTCGACCATCTCGGTCGCCGCCTTGTCGGTGAAGGTGACGAGGAGGATCCGATCGGCGCTAACGACGCCAGTCTCGATCGCGTAGGCCGCCCGTCGGCTGATGACCCGGGTCTTGCCCGAACCCGCGCCGGCGACGATGGCCAGCGGGCCACGCGTCGTGGTCACGGCCACTGACTGCGCCTTGTTTAGACCCTCGAGGAGACGCTCCGGGCCACCCGCAACGGGCGACCCGATCACCCCCGATCAACCTCCCAGGGCATCGGCAGTCGCAGTCGGCGATCTGCGAGCCGGGCGATGCGCTCGACGGTCTCGTCGTCGAACACCGCCGGGTGCTCGGCGATCAGTCGGGCCAGCCGCTTGCCGTCGGTCACCTGGACGCCACTGGCGGTCTGGCCGGCCCGCGTCACGCCACCGATCGCACAGATGACCGGGGTCACCGTCACTCGCTGCGGGGTCAGTTCCTCGCCCAGGGCGACCTGAACAGCAAGGGCGTGGCGGTAGACCTGGTCGACCACCCAGGTGCGATCGTGATCGCCGACGAACAGGCGATCGTTGCGCACCTCGACGCGGCCGCTCCAGTTCTTCGTCTCGATCGGATAAACACCAGTCGGACCGATGACGAGGCTGTCGACGTCGCCCTTCACGCCCGGGATCTGGCGGTTGTAGAGGACGATGTAGCCCGCGTTGAGGAGCGGCTCCAGAAAGGCCGCTGCTTTGCGTTCGCCCTCGATGCCCTTGGCCCAGACGAGCGACTCGAACGGCAGGCGAGACAGCGCGAGGGCGAATCCGGCGCCCACAAGCACGGCGCCAGTCGACGCGATCGGCGTCCCGAAACCCTGGAACCCGAAGAACACGGCTGTCATCACGATGACGGAGGTGCCGACAACGAGAGGCAGGGCCGCGCGGCGCTTCAGGCGCGCCCGTTCGCGCTCTCGCTCGAAGCGGGTCTGGGCGTACGCACCCGGTCGGCCTGGATCAATGGCGGCCCGCTCATCGCTGCATGCCGGGCCGGTCTCCGGGTCGATGTTGATGACGCCCCGGCAATCGGGCCATCGCGAACAGCTCCACATCTCGAGCCCAGCCCGAGCCCCTCGACGCACGAGCTTGCGGGTCATAGCGGCGCCACAGACTGGGCACGTTGGTGAGGCGGTCAACATATCCCGACTAGCTTGCCCTCTGGCACCCGAAGCTCGCTTGACGTTCGTGCGAATTCGGCTGGTGAGTCTCGACTTCTCGCAGACCAGACATGGGGGCTGGCGGGCGCTCGGCGTCCAACTGCGACTACTCGGCACCCGTGGAAGAAGACGCCGCAATCCAGGGCACCTGCCGTGTCTGCAAGTCCACAGCGTCGCTTGCCGATCCGCCGTATCCGATCCACTTGAGGACGACCATATGCAAGTAGCGCAGCGCAAGCCTCCACGCGCCCACAACCGGTGCGCTGAGCCCGAGAACCTCCCGGCAGCAGACCTCCCTTTCGGAAGAGGGCGGCGATCCCCACGAGGGCCCAAGGGACTCCCGAAATTCGTCCCGAATGCCGTCGCTGACCGCCGGCACGTATTCTCTTGGGCGCCTGGAGAATTGCCGGAAGCCCTTTCGGTGACCGGCCAGGGCAGATCGTCAAGTTGGCGGT
>JAJYJR010000384.1 GCA_021789355.1 Chloroflexota bacterium
GATCCGTGGCGACGACATGGACGACCTCGTCCGCGCGCAGGGCCTCGCGCAGGCGCTTGGCGATCGTCTCGGGCGCCACCCCGAGCGCCGCCGCGAGCTCCGCGACCGTCCGGGGCCCGGCGCCAACCGCGGCCAGGATCTGATCGTGCACGTTGGTCCGCGCCTCGCCCGCCTCCGGCGGGGTCTCGAACCGCTCCGCGGTCACGCGACCGTCGGCGAAGCGCAGCCGGAGCCCGAGGGGCGCCATCCGGGGGCCGAAACTGTTCTTGCGGTGCCGCAGCACCAGGGCCGCTTCGGCCGGGTCGGCGGAGGGGTTCGACTCGACGTACCAGCTCGAGCGGGTCAGGTTGTGCCAGTAGGCGGAGCCGAAGGGCCTCCGGCTCTCGCCGGCCTTGGTCGTGTGGGCGAGCACGATGGCGGGGACGCGCAGGTCGGCGCGCAGCGTTTCGTAGAAGCGCATAGCCACGTCGGCCGCCTCCGGGGCCCCGTCGCAGGCGGGGCCGGCGGAGTCGATCACCACGAAGCCGACCTGGCGCCGCTCGACGACGTCGCCCAGCTCGGCCGCCTCGAGGGGCAGCGGCAGGCTGCAGCGCCGGTACAGGAGGTCGGGCAGGTCGTCGCCGACCATCCGACGGAGACGCTGCTTGTGCGCCGCCGCATCGAGCTCCCAGTCGAGGAACAGGACGCGGCGGCGCTCGGTCGGGGTGAACCCGAGGCACGGCTGCCCGGTGTGCACGGCGACCGCGATCGCCAGTGCGAGCCAGGACTTGAAGCCGCCGCCGTCGGCGAACAGGACGGTGGGCTCGACCGAGTGGGCGAACCCCGGGATGATCCAAGGCTGCTCGTCGTCGGTCGCGTCGCGCAGCTCCATGACCCCCGCGGTGAGGGATGCACGCGAGCCCGCGGTCGCGGCGCTGACCTCGATCGCGACCAGCGCGCCCCAGGGCTCGCCGGGGTCGACGTCGCGAAGGAACCGGAGGAGGGCCGCCTGGTCGCTCACGGAACGGAGGCGCAGGTCGCCGTCGTAGAGGACCTGGCCATCGCGGCGCTGCACGACCGTCGTGCCGACGAGCACGCCGCGGTCGCTGCGGACGCGCGAGATGTGGACCCCGGGCCCGAGCCTGACCGGCGGTGGGGATATGCCTGCCATCGATCGATCTCCCGTGGGCCGGTATCCGCGTCAGAGGCCGCGCGTGTTCCCGGCTGTAGGGACGTTCAGAACAGACCCGCTATCGTCAAGGGCCTGTCCAGATGTAACTCGCAGCGCAACCCGAGTCGCGCCGGCCCGACCAGCGCCCTGCCGTCACACCGCGGACGCCCAGTGCTCCGAGAGCACCTCGGCCTGCTCCAGCACCGTCAGCGTGGCGCGAACCGCTGATTGGTTGGTCGGGGCGAGAGGATTGGAACCGCCGGTTCCCATCACCTGGATCGTAGTGCCGGACTGGGTGGCGTCAGCCCTGCGCATGGCCGCGTGAGACTGCGGCCGTGATCAGATGGGGCACAGCCGCGCGGTGGCACACGCGGCCGACAGCCGCACGATCGGCGGACTCGGGCGCATTCGGACGACCGGCACCTGTCGCCGGCAGCAGCACGAAAGCGGGAGGGCGCGTCCACCGCGCCCTCCCGTGGCCACCGAGATCGGACCCGCCCAGCTGAATGGGGCGAGCCTTGGGGCGGGTTGGCCTAGTACAGGACGACCGCCGTGCTCCGCAGCACGCTGGTCCCCGTCAGCGACCCCGCGGGTGCCCAGAGCGAGAGCCAGAAGTTGGTGGCGCCCGTCGCGCGTGGGAAGGAGAGGGTCGCCGTTCCGCCACCATTCGTGTCGGTGACCAGAGCGCCCGGGTTTGACGGGCTACTCGTGCCGGGGGGGCAAGTCCCGGGGTGCTGCTCCACCCACACGTCGTAGGTGGCGTTCGCGAGCCCACCAACAACCGCGATCTTCACCGTAACGACGTCACCTGCGGTCGTCCACGTGACCGTGCCCCGCATGGCGCCGGAGGTGTCCGTCGCCCCAGCGGCACAATCCCAGGTTGTGCTCGGAGCGGCGGTGACGTCATACAGGATTGCCGTGTGATTGATCCAGCTCTGGATCCAGGCCAGACGATCCGAGACGTCCACCCGCGTCTCGTACCCGACCCCGCCGCAGTTGATGCTGGGGCCGAACGAGGTGACCGCGAGGACGGTGTTGGTGCCGCCGAGCAGCGCCGGCCCACCGGAGTCACCGAAGCAGGTGCCGCCCTTGTCGCCACCCAGGTTGCCGGTGACCTTGATCAGGTTGTCGCTGCCCTTGAAGTTCCCCGAGATCAGCTCGCCCGGCGCGTAGGTGCGGATCCGCGGGCCGGTCCAACGGTAGAACGGGGGCGGTTGGGGAAGGTCATTTCCCGGGATCTGGGCCTTGTACTGCGTCCCATACCCGACGTAGTCGAGGGCGGTCTTGTTGGCCAGCGTATCGACCAGCCCCGCGGTCGGGAGCGCCGCATAGCTCGAGACCTGGCTCGGCGGGACCGGCTGGCTCAGGACCACCACGCCGACATCGCCGTAGGAGAACCCGGGCAGGCCGCCGGCGAAGGGGCTCTGGTACCCGGGATACGTGTACGGCGTGCCCTCGAACGCGCCGCTCCCCGGACCGCCGTAGGGATAGAGCGGGTACGGCACGGAGTCGTAGGTGACGTTCTCCTGGAACCAGGCCCGGGCCGCCACCGCGCCGTCGGTGCAGTGCGCCGCGGTGAGCACCACGGTCGGCGAGAGCAGGGAGCCCGTGCAGCGCCACGCGGGTTGCCCCGGCGCATCATCGAAGACGAGCAGCCCCACGTAGGGATGATTGGTCCCGTCCGGCGTGCCGTTGGTGATCGCGGCCGCGGGCACCGCGAGAGCGGTCCCCAGCAGTGCGGCGAGCGCGAGGGCGACGATCGCTCTCCTCATGGTCGTGCAGCCTCCCTCCAGAGGTCGTGCACGGGTCGGTCTCGCCAGTGGCTCGACGCGGACCAGGCGGCCGGGCAGAATCCGCGCGTCATCGCCCCCCGTCCGGAGCGTTCATTGTAGGCTGGCTGGTAAGGCAGGCGGCCCGTGATTCCGGCGGCTTTGGTGCCCGCCGGCACCGGATTCGTTCCGCTCCAGATCAGCCCCGGCGATTCGCGGCAGTGGTCGGAGGAAGTGGACTGGGGCCGACCCTTTACGGATGATCGTGCGTATCGTGTGCCGGCGGCCCCCGGTACATCTCGTTGCCGCCAGTTGAACTCTCCGCCCCCGGCGTGTGCGTACCCGCTACCCGGCTAAGGGAGGCGAAAGCGGCCCGAGACTAGGAACGGTAGTGACGCAGAACCGCGCGGGCGAACGGGACCAGCTGCCACTCCGGGTGGCTGGTCGGTACACCGGTTTCGTCCGCATAGAACCGCGGGATCTGCATGCGGAAGGTCCGGCTGAAAGTCGGTGCCCCCTCTGGGCTCGTCAGCATCTCGATGCGAAGTTCCGGGTCACGCACGTCAGGCCATGCCGTAAGGTCCACCAGCGTGCGATAGAGGCCGTCGCGCGTCCACGTTGCGCTGATGCAAAGCAGTCCCACGGTGGTGGCCGCCCAATACGTGGTGCGGGAGCGGACGTCGTCGTCCTCCCCATTCGCGACGACGTAGGCCGCCTCGACAACGACGTCGCCGCCGAGTGCAGCCAACGCCGCCTCGCGAGCAGACTCCTCCCAGTCCCGCTTCATGGTCTGCAGCCAGTCCCGTGCCTCGCCAGGCAGGGGCGGTTTCGAGTTCGGAATGTCGGTCGGGCCGTCCATGTCCTCTGCTCTCCCCCCGTCGGGTCGTCGTCTCTGGGTTGCCACATTCTCGACCGTCTCGAAAGGGTAGCGCCGTCGCCGCGAGCGATCTATGCACCTACGATCCATGCACCTAGATGCGGCGCGGCGGGAGCGGCCCAGAACCAGGTCCTTCTGGTCAGGAATGCCAGCGGCGTATCGTGAGCCCACGATGGCGAAGCGGCTACTCCCTTGGCTGCCGTGGCTCCTGGCGGAGGCCACGCTCGTGTGGCTGGAAGCGCAGTTCTGGCCGGACGGCGGGCTCTGGCTCCTGCTGATCTGGACCGTCGTGCTGCTCCTGTATCGCACGGCCCTCGCCCCGACCTCCCGCCGCAACGTGCGCCTCGTCGGGGATGTGGTGTTCGCGGGACTCTGCCTGCTCGCGGTGTTCGAGGGTGGCTGGTATCTCCTGCCCACCGTCGTTGCCTTCGCGGCATGCGATGCCGCCGGACTGACCATCGAACTGCCGTCGCTCCCCGACGATGCCGCGGGTCACGAGGCCGGGGCGGCGATCGCCGCCACGCTCCTCGGCTGGGCGGGGCTCGCGATCGCCGTGAGCGGCCCGATCTACAGCACGGCCACGTCGACGGTCTCCGCCACCGGCGTGGTGGTGACCAGCGGCCCCCAGCTGGGCTTGCTCCAGACCGGGCTGTCGCCGCAGACGGCGGTGTTCCTGGTCGCCACGGCCGTACTGTTCGGGCTCGTCACGCTTGTCGCCCTGCTCCATGTGCGCACCGGCGGTGCCGGCGCCTGGCGCGTGCTCGTGGCTGTCACGGTGCTGCTCGTCGTGCTGCTCGTCCTGGGCCTGCCCACGCTCGGGTTATGGATCGTACCGGGCGGTGCCTTCGCGCTGGCAGCGGTCCAGGCCGGCCGGCGCGTGTAGCCGTCAGCTGACCGGCCGTGATGCCGCGGTCGCACCGGGAACGTGTTGCGGATCCCGGTCTGGGAGGTGGGGCCTTCTGCGCGAGCTCGCACGCCTCGTGCGACCTGGCGCTAGTCGAGGATGAAGCGGACCTGAGCCAGCACCTTTGACGCCGTCGAGGACGCGAAGCCTGTGCGACCCCTTCCTCCCCCCTCCGAGGGACGCCCATCGATGACACACGATCAGCCTCCATTGACGAGTGTGTCGCGGTAGTATCGATTCGCGTCCCTGAGGGGGACGGAGGGTCGTCGGCGCCTGGCAGCTGGGGCTGTTCGCGCAGTTGACGTCCCCAGGCGGCACGGCGGGCAGTATCCCCGACGCCGGCCAGATATGGTTCGGATCGTCGTTCGACACGTCCACGTTCGCCGTCGCTGGCACCACGACCACGGCTACCGTCGGCCAGTCGCCCGTGCTGGTCGCGCACCTGACCCGGTCGATCGGGTCCGGTGACGCCAACTACCGCGTCTACTACGACAGCACCATGATCACGAATCAGGCGCTGCCGCTCTCCAAGGGCAGCGGCGAGCTGTACGGCTCCACGTTGTCGCCGCTGCTTCTGGCCGGGACGTACAAGTACGAGATAACGGACGTCGGCGGGAACGTGTTGGCGAGCGGCACGCTCACGGTGACCCAGTAGGGCTAGGCGCCTGGCATCAACCGTCCCGCGTTGGGCAGAGGGAGGCCCTCAATGAGAAGGCTGGCGATTCCGCTGGCTCTGCTAATCGTGACGGCGTGCACGTCAGCAGGAGGCGGCCCGCCTCAAGCGCGCACCCCGGCGACGCTGCGCCGACGGCTACACCGACGCCGACCGTGGACCGGGCCGCAGCGGCGGCTCGCTTCGCCAAGATCGACACCGCCATGCAGAACGCGGTGCAGAAGGCGTGGCACTACGGCGACGCCATCACCTCTCGCGGGCAGTTCAAGACGTACTACAAGGCGGTCTACGCCGCGCTGAGTCGGTATGAGACCAACCTGCGGAGCGGAACGTATCCACCTGACACCCAGGCCGACTTACGAATCCTGCTCCAGCGTCTATCGACGGCGATGACGCTTTCCTACGATGTTCCGCAGTGCACCACCTTTCGGGAGGCCGCGAGCTACCACCAGAAGTTTCTAGCGGCATGGGACGCCATGGGTCGAGTCCCTAGAGTTGGTGTAACAGCGCGGGGTGGTCGACACGGAAGCGGCCACCGCGTCATCCTCGCGTCGTTGGAGTAGCAACCGACGACACGGAGGGACACCACGATGGCCGACCAGA
>JAJYJR010000010.1 GCA_021789355.1 Chloroflexota bacterium
GCACTCGGGGAGTTCGCGCGGCGATTCGAGGCCGGCGTCGCTGCCATCGCAGGCCGTCGCGAAGGTGTCGCCTGCTCGAGCGGGACCGCGGGGCTGCACCTCGCGGTGCGCGCGCTGGGGATCGGCGAGGGGGACGAGGTCATCACGACCCCCTTCAGTTTCGTCGCGTCCGCCAACTGCCTCCTGTACGAGCACGCGATCCCGCGCTTCGTCGACATCGACGAGGACAGCCTGGGGATGGACCCCGATCTCGTGGAGCGCGCAGCCTCGTCGCGGACGCGCGCGATCCTGCCGGTGCACGTGTTCGGGCGGCCGTGCCGCATCGGATCGCTGACCGACATCGCGCGACGGCACGGCTGGGGCGTCATCGAGGACGCGTGCGAAGCGCTCGGTTCCAGTGTCGACGGGCGACCCGTCGGCAGCTTCGGGGATGCTGGGGTCTTCGCCTTCTACCCCAACAAGCAGATCACGACGGGCGAGGGCGGGGTGGTCGTCACCGACGATCCCGATGCGGCGGAGGTGATGCGGAGCCTGCGCAACCAGGGCCGCGACACCGACGGCACGTGGATGCGGCACGTGCGCCTGGGATACAACTACCGCCTCGACGAGATGTCGGCGGCCGTCGGGGTCGCCCAGCTGGAGCGGCGTGAACAGCTGCGGCGGGGACGCGCACGCGTGGTGGCCGCCTACGAGCGGTGCCTGGGCGGGCGGGACTGGGTCACGCTCCCCCACGCCGGTCCGGGCGAAGACGTGGACTGGTTCGTGTACGTCGTGCGGCTGCACCCCGAGATCGACCGGGATGCCGTCATCGGCCGCCTCTCCGCGCTGGGAGTCCCGTCACGCCCCTACTTCTCACCGATACACCTGCAGCCGTTCTACCGGGAGACGTTCGGGTACAGGCCGGGGGACTTTCCAGTCACCGAGCGGGTGGCGGCATCTACGCTGGCACTCCCCTTCTCCAGCCTCATGCCGGACGAGGATGTGGCCTACGCGTCCGACGCGCTCACGAAGATCGTCGCGTAGCCCGGCGTCGCTCACCCAGGTGGGAACCTGGGTGCCTCCTGCAGCCCGGCCTACCCCCGTCCGGGGCGCCGTCCCGTCCGTCGCGTCGCGCACGTAGTCCGTGACCGCCGGCCCCATCCGGCATCCCTTCGCCCGGCGACGCAAGTGGGAAGCCCAGCGCGAGATCCTCCGTGCTCGTCGCGTCCGTGCGCCCGATCACCCGGAGGACCGTCATTAGCAGGATCCGGAGATCGAGCCCGAGGCTCCAGTGGTCCACGTACCAGACGTCGAGCCGCAAGCGGTCGCGAAACGGAAGAACGTTCCGGCCGTTCACCACGGCCCAACCGGTGACCCCTGGACGGACGTCGTGCCGGCGGGCCTCCTCGGGCGTGTAGTCGTCGAGGTACTCCATGAGGAGCGGCCGCGGGCCGACTAGGCTCATGTCGCCGCGCAGCACGTTCCAGAGCTCCGGGATCTCGTCGATACTCGTGGCGCGGAGGAGGCGGCCGAGCCGAGTGAGCCGTTCCTCGTCTGTGAGATACCAGATCTCGCCCTCAGTCGGCGCGCGCATCGTGCGGAACTTCAGGATCGTGAACGGCCGGCCGTGCAGTCCCGGCCGCTGCTGGCGGAAAAGGACGGGGCGGCCCTGTGTCGCGAGCAGGGCGATCGAAACCGCGGCGATCACGGGCGAGAGGAGGAGGAGCGCGGCCCCGGCGCCAACGACATCGAGGCAGCGCTTGGCGCCGAGGGGCACCCGACGGACCGGCCTGGCGCCTCCCATGTCAGCCATGACCGGCTCGGGCCCAGCTGACCAGCACGGCCCCCATCCCCATCGTGGTGCCGAGCCGCCATGCGGGACGGAGCGGGGCCGCGGCGCGGGCGCGCGCGAGGTTGTGCGACGTAACGTAGCGCCAGTCGGTGGGCGACGTTGTGAATGTCCGGATCGGAACCAGCCCGGCGCGACGCATCGTCAGAGTCAGCGTGCCCGGCGCGAACGAGTGGAGGTGGTGCGGCGGCGGCACCGTGGCCACGAGTCTCCTTCGGCGCCGGAGCGCGACCCGGATCCGCGTTGCGAGCCCTCCCTCGTTGGGCGTGACCAACAGCGCGAGGCCGCAAGGTGCGAGCAGGTCGGCGACCCTCGCGAGCGTGTCCCGCGGATTCGGCAGATGCTCGACCACATCCCGGAGCCGCACGAAGTCGAAGGATCCGGCAGGAAGGCCGCTCTCGAGGAGCGGGACGCAGCGGAGATCGACATCGAGCTGCTCGCGGCCCTCGCGGATGAGCTGGGGATCGATGTCGAGGCCCAGCGCGTCCCATCCGATGTCGACCGCAGCACGCACGCTCGCCCCGGAACCGCAGCCGACATCGAGGAATCGGATGCGGCCGTCACCGTCCGCGCATCGCGAGTCCGCTGCCGCGATGAAGGCACCGGTCGCGACCAGCTGGCGCCGCTCGAACGCGAGGATCGCCTCCGTGATCGGCGCGTGCATGTACTCCGTGTACTCGAATGCGCGGGACACGTCCGAGAACTCGTCGTTCGGCGCGAAGAACGCGGACGGGTTCACGTAAACCAGGCCGCAGTCACCGCATCGGCCGATGGTCCAGCCGTCGACAATGGACAGCCGGACGAACCGGTCCGCTCCGCATGCATTGCACGCGATCTGCCGCGTCTCCATCGACCCCCTTACCCCATCCTGAGCGCGCCGTTCCGGAGCCCCGCGACTCCGCCGGACGTCTTGTCGCAGCACCGCTCCTCATCGTCGGGCGGCCGTCTTCGCGAGCCCACCGACGTGGCCGATCACGTACCGCAGCCTGGCGAGCGCCGGGCCCGCGTCGTGCCAGTCGAGGATCGCGTCGCAATGCGGGCTCGCATAGGGCCGGACGTACTCGCGGAGCGGCCATCGCTCAGCCCGCACGCCGGCCAGGCTGTAGCCGACATCGCGGAACGCATCGGTCCAGTACAGACCGTATCGGGACGCGGAAACCTCTGGGAGCACACCCTCGACGAGGTGCCGGTACTGGATGAGCGGGAAGTTTGCGCCACTGCGGACAGCGAGGATCCCGGAGAGGTTGTGTCGGCCGTTTACCTCCATGAGCCGGTACGTGCCGTCGCGGGCGTCACGCTTGAACTCCGTGCATGCGAAGCCGCTGAAGCCGATGGCAGCGAGAATCGCCCGCCCCGGGTCTATGACCTCGGGAATCCGCTCGCCGCGCACGACGCGCGGCGACCCGAAGCGGGGCGGTGCCTTCCGGAGCTGCCGTGCGGTGAACTCCGCCACCGGCCGGCCATCCGCGACATACGCGTTGTAGTTCACGACCGATCCGTCGTCGCCGGGGATGTACTCCTGGACCATGACGCGGAGCCCAGCGGCAGTCGCCGCGTCGTAGGCCGCGCGGAGCGCCGTCGGTGATTCAACCCACACCATCTTCCGGTGGAAGACCTCGTAGAAGCGGTGGCTCTCCGCGGGCTTGAGGACGAGGGGATAGCCGATATCGGCGCCCAGCGCGTCGAGTTCCCCGCGGGAGCGCGGCACGAGCGTGCGCGGGGCAGGAATGCCGTGCTCCGCGGCAATCGCGTACGTCACCGATTTGTCGATGAACCGCTCGGTGACGTCCCATGGTGTGCACGCCACGACGACATGCTCGGAGAGCGTGTCCAGGTTGCGGGACACGGCGACGACGCTCTCGTCGGACGCGGGGATGACGATTGCGCCCGCGAACACGCGGGCCTGCGCGAGCAGCGCGTCGACGAACCGCGCCTCCTCGTGGAGCGGGTCAGGGACTGTGATGTGGGCCGCTACGTATCTCGACCGGTGTGCCACGTCACGCCGGTCGTAGTGGAGGACCACGACGGGGACGTCCGCCTCGCCGAGGGCGCGCACGACCGCGAGGGCCATGGTATGGCCGGAGATCACGAGCGCGGGCGGGCGGATCCCGTGGCCGCGACCTGGGCTCATTTCGGTCTCCCCCGACCCGCCGATCCACATCCGCACGGACGCCCCGGCGAGCGCCACCCCGTACAACTCTACATGACACCATAGCATGGGCCAGCTCCGGCGCCACACCACTCGGTGCGCCTCGGCACCGGGTCGCAGTCACAGGCGGGGTGGGCGCAGGCGACCCTGGGAGGCCGCCGGGCGACTACGATGCGGACATGAGCACGCCGGGCGCAGAGGCGCGCGTGCCCGGGCAGGGCGACGGGCGAGGGTACCCCGAGACGGAGCCGGGGAACCCGGCGCCGCTCGCCGCCCGTGTGGTCGCGGATCCGAACCTCGAGGAGACGCTCCGCGGGTTCTCAGATCTGCGCTACCGGGACCTCTTCTGGCCGGGGCGCCGCTACGAGGACCGCGCCGACCGGATCGCGCTCCGCGCGTTCCTGCCGCACCGCGGAACGCGCCTCCTCGAGGTCGGCGCGGGATTCGGCCGCCTGGCCGCCGAGTACGCCGGTTACGACGAGGTCGTCCTCCTCGATGCATCGGAGCCGCTCCTCGGCGCCGCCCGCGAGCGGCTCGGCACCGACAGCCGGTTCCGCATCGTCGTGGGAGATGCGTTCCGGCTCCCTTTCCCCGACGCGACGTTCGACGCGGCGGTGTGCATCCGGGTCGTCCACCATTTCGAGGATCCCCGGCCGGCGATCCGCGAGCTGGCGCGGATCCTGCGTCCGGGAGGCACGCTCGTGCTCGAATCGGCCAATCGACGGAATGTCCGGGCGATCCTCGAGTACGTTCTGCGGCGCGGGGTGCCGTCGCCGTTCGCCCGCGGCTCGGTTGTGTACGCGGCCGCCCGCCCCACGCGGAGCTTCTTTCGGGTGCAGCACCGCGCTGGCCGGATCGGGACGCCGGCGGCATCGCGGCGCTGGTTCTCTACGTCGTCCTACCTGCATGCCCCTGGGGATGTCCGTGGGTGGCTTCGCTCCGCCGGGCTCCGCGTCGAGGGCTGCCGCAGCGTTGGCACGTTCCGCCTGCCCCTCGTGACGAGCCACGTCCCGATCCGGCTCCTCGTCGGGCTTGAGCGCGTCGCCCAGCCGCTCCTCGGCCACGTCACGGCAGGGCCCTCGGTCGTCTATCGGGCGGTCCGGCAGCCGGACGACCCTACAAAGGATCGCGCCACATGACCGTGGAGTTTCGCGTCGTGGGGCGCGAGGACGGGCCCATGCTCGCGGAGGTGTTCGAGGACATCGACGAGACGTTCTTCCGGCCGCATCCTTTCAGCGCGCGAGAGGCGCGCCGCCTCGCGCGATACGCGGGGCGCGATACGTACGCCGTGCTCGTGGAGGACGGCCGGGCAGTCGCGTACGGGATGCTCCGCGGCCGTGACGAGGGCTACACTGTCCCGTCCCTGGGCATCGCGGTCCGGACCAGCGAGCAAGGTCGCGGCCTGGGGCGGGTGATGATGGAACATCTGCACGACGAAGCGCGGCGGCAGGGAGCGGCGGTCGTGCGCCTCCGGGTGGATCCGCGCAACGTCCGTGCGCGGCGGCTGTACGAGTCGCTCGGATACGCGTACGCCGGTGACGACCGTGGCGAGCTCGTGATGGTTGTCGATGTCGAGCGCTCGGCGATCGCGACCGCAAGCGCCACGGGTGACGCGCCCTGCGCCCTCACAGCCACCCTGCTCTCGCCGGAAGCGGGCGAATGGGCCGCGATGCTCAGCGCAGTCCCGCACGACTTCTACCACCTCCCGGCCTACGTGGAACTGTGCGCGCGGCAGGAGGGCGGGCGGGTAGTGGCGCTCTACGTGACCGACGGGCGGCGGGCGATGCTGCTCCCGCTCGTCCTCCGGCCGGCGACTGACGGGCACTGCGACGCGGCCTCTCCCTACGGCTATCCCGGACCGCTCGTGGCGGGGACGAGCGACCCGGCATTCGCCCGCATCGCGATCGTCGCGGGACGCCAGGCGATGCGCGCGGCGGGCGTCGTGGCGGTATTCGTCCGCTTCCATCCGCTGCTCGACCCCACGCCGCCGGAAGGCATCGGCACGCTCGTGCGCCACGGCGAGACGGTGAGCATCGACCTGACGCTTCCGCTCGACCGCCTCTGGGCGCAGATCCGGCTCAATCACCGGCGGGACATCCTCCGCGCGACGCGCTTCGGCTGGGTCGCGCGCGTGGACGAGTGGCGCCAACTCGGCGCGTTCATGCGCCTGTACCGGGCGACGATGGCGCGCCGCTCGGCATCCGCCTTCTACTTCTTCAACGATGCGTACTTCCTCGGTCTGCGCGATGCGCTGGGCGACAGCCTCCACCTCATCACGGTCGAGCGGGACGGGCACGTTGCGGGTGCGGGCCTGTTCGTCGAGACCGACGGAATCGTGCAGTACCATCTCTCGGGAACGGACGATAGGGTTGGGAACATCCAGCCGACGAAGGTCATGATCCACTCCGCGGCCGTCTGGGCCAGGGAGCGCGGCAACCACGTGCTGCACCTGGGCGGCGGCGTGGGCGGTGGCGAGGACTCGCTCATGTACTTCAAGTCAGGCTTCTCGCCGCGCCGGCACTCGTTCAGCACCCTCCGCATGATCGTGGACGCGGAGGCGTACACGCGGCTCGTCCTCGCGCGTGACCCGTCGCTCGACCCCGCGGCGCAGGAGGGCTACTTCCCGCTGTACCGCCGCTAACCATCGCGCCAGCTTCTGCGGCTACCGAGTCCCGCCCGCCCCGGCACACGGTCCTGCCCGTCCGGGCGGGACCTTCTCGCACCACTTTCGGAGGTCGAACGCCGTGCGCCAGACCACCCACGATCGGGTACTTGAACCTACGGAGCTCGGGGCTTGTCCTGAGTAGTCCCTTCAGCGACCCTCGGGGTACGCCTTGCCCAGAGATCGACGCGGCCCCGGAGCGCTAGCCTCACTGCGCACGCAGACACCGCGCAGACACTCCGTCGATCCCCGCGAAACGTTCTCCGAACGGCAGATCCGTCGTGAGGTGGGGCCGCAGAGCCACCGGGACTCGTTCAGGGTCGGCGACTACGAAGGGGACACAGCCATGGTCCCGAACGGCGACCGCGCGATTGACCAGCGCCCCCTCGACACCGATCCTGTCCCGAGGTCGCGTCCGCACGGCGGACGACGGATCGCCGCGATGCTGACCGCGGTCCTGATCCCGGCACTCCTCATCCCGTCCGGGGACGTGGCCGCTGTGTCCCGCCGGACGTTCGGTCCGAGCGTCACCGTGGCCGGGACTGCCTACCAGGGCGCCACGCTGACCGTGAACGGCGATGGCTTCGACGCCCACACCACCGTGCAGATCCAGCGGGACGGGTCGTCGAGCGGCATGCCAAGTGCCGTCACGTCGGCGCGCCGTTCGTTCGCAACGACACTCACCGTCCCCAAGCCCGCCACCCCGAGCGCCCACATCGTCGCTGGCGCACGCTCGTATAGCTCCGTCTCGAGGATGGGCGGCACCAAGACGTCGCGGTACGCCTCCACCGTCGTCTACGTCCAGTACGCAACCTCGACGCCGACGCCCGCCCCGACGGCGACGCCGGCTCCGACGCCAACCGTCACGCCCGCGCCGACCCAGGGCCCAGGCGTCTCCGTCTTCGGTCCGGGGATCGCAGCAGACGAGCTCGGCAACCAGCAAATCGGCGGGACCGACAGCGGAGCATCGAACACGTCGGCGGCGTACCGCTTCCGTGCCACAGAATCGTCCCGACTAACCGCCATTCGCGTCTACATCATGGGCGCCAACGCCTCTGGCTACAGTGGCGGGACCGGCGGAACGCTTCGGATCACCGTGCAGACTGACGACGGATCCGCAGGGCACTTCCCGTCCGGGGTCGTCCTTGCGTCCACTGACGTGGTGCATCCGGCAACCGGAGCAGGCAACGTGTACACGTTCGCCGCGCCGGCGCAACTCACGGCCGGCGTCCTGTACCACGTCGTATTCACGAACATCGACCCCGCCCCAACCGTCAACTTCGTTTCGGTGAACGGCCTGTATCTCCGCACGCCGACGACGCCCAGGCAGCCCGGTGTTCCGGATACCGATTGGGGTCAGAGCGTACGGTTCGGCACCGGTGCGTGGCAGGCGGAGGGGATCACACCGGTCATGGCGCTGTCGTACTCCAACGGCCGGACCGCCGGGATGGGCTACATGGAGGTCTGGCCCTCCACGTACCAGAACGTGGCCGGGGCTGACAAGGCCCGCGAGCACTTCACCGTGAGCGGTGCCGGCCGCACGTACTACTCGGTCTCGCTGCGCTCCATGAGGGTCAGTGGAAGCGCCCCCCTTGTGCTGACCCTGCAGACTGCGGCGGGATCCGTCATCGGAACGGCGACGATGGCGCCCACACAGCTTCCCCTCGGAGTGCCCGGGAGCTCGAAGCCAGCATGGGCCACCGCCACCTTCACTTCGCCCGTCACTCTCGTCTCGGGCCAGAGCTACGACCTCGTGCTGTCCTCGGCCGCGGGTTCGTCCTACTCCGTGTTCTGCATCCGCCGCGGCGTCGAATATGGCTACCCAGCCACCACGTACTTCGCCGATGGCGTGGCGCAGTATGAGGATGGCGGCGGAGCGTGGCAGTACTTCGGCTATGGCAGCACCCATCTGCCCGAGGGAGATCTCCAGTTCTACCTGAGGTAGAGCATCAGCGGCCGTTTCCGCGACGTCGCGCCACGACCCCCCGGCGGTCCACGCCGGGGGGTCGCTCGTCGTACCTCGCCGTTCTACGCTGCCCCTACGCATCTGCCGGCGGGCGGCCCGACCGAACCACCGCCTCCAGCAGCCCGCCAAGGCGGTCGATGCTGTGCTCCCGACGCACATAGTCCCGGCCGGCCGCACCCATGCGCGCGCGGTCGCCATCGGTCGCATCCGCGAGCCGCAGAAACGCCTCGGCAATGCCTTCGGGATCATCAGGCGGCACCGAAACCCCAGCCCCAACGGCGGCAACCGGATCGTAAGCACTCTCGCACGCAAAGACGACTGGCAGCCCCGCCGCCATGTAGTCGAACAGCTTGTTGAAGCTGACGCCATAGCGATAGACGGGCGTCGCGGTGGCATGCACGACAGCGGCATCTACCAGGGCCAGGACGGACGGGACATACCGCTTCGGCACGGCAGGACCGACGACCGCTGAGCCGCCAACTGCCATCTCCGCCAGGCGTTCTCGCTCGGCGCCGTCCCCAACCATCACCAGGCTGATGCGGCCTGGCGACCGGGCCTCCGCAATCGTGGCCGCCTTGACGAGCACGTCGAGGCGGTTGACCCGTCCGTACGCTCCGACGTATGCGATGACGAAGCGTCCCTCGCCTCGCTTCGCACCGACGATCTCCTTCACGCGAGCGACGGGCGCAGGGATGCCCGGGCCGGCGAGCGCCAGGGGTTCGACCGCCGCGACGTCGACACCATTCGGGATGTAGACGACGTGTCCGGTCGGAAGTCCCCTTCCGGCAAGGTAGTCACGCATTCCCGGAAGAAGGGTGACCACGGCCGATGCGTGGCCGACGAGGAACGCCTCCATGGAGCGCAGAAGGCGTTCGCCGAGAGAGCCGTCGCGCATCGCTCCGAGGTCTACCAGCGTCTGTGGCCAGAGGTCTCTGATCTCGAACAGAAAGCGGGCGCGGCGCAGCCTGGCAACCATCCACGCGCCGAACGCGGCAAATGGATGCACCGTGGAACCGACGACGGTGTCGGGGCGGGGCAAGCGAGTCTGGACCGCCAGCAGGGTCGCCACGTACGAGAGCATGTTGACCGCTCTTCGCCAGCCGTTGCCGCGGTACGGGAAGGTCCAGAGCCACACGAAACGCACTCCATCAACCGATTGGGTGCGGTAGAGCAGCCGACCTCGGCGTCGTTCGTCGCTGTACGTGATGTTACTGAAGCCGGCGGCGAATATGATGACGGTGTGCCCCCGGGCCTGGAGTTGTCGCGCAAGGTCGAAATGCCGGGTCCCCGACGGCTCGTCGGGTGCGCCTGCATAGTGATTGACGATCCACACACGACTCATGGCTGCGGTTCCCGGCTGTCCCCCGACATCACCCGTGACCAAGTTCCACGTCTGCGACCTCGACGCCGCGGCCACCCGTTCGCCTCGGCCTGCGAATTCTCCTCAGCCCTGAGCGAGGTCCCCCACCAGGTCCCGATAGTGCGCCCGTCGCCGTGGCCCCGTGAGCCCGTCGTTATGAAACAGGAGCACCGGGCTGCCTCCATGCCGCCTGCATTCGCCTACGATAGACTTCACGCGGCACGCCGCCTCGTCGAACGGTACCGCCAGGTACTCGAACAGGGTCGTGTCCATGACAACGAGTGGACGCTCGCGTAGCTCCAGTCTCCGGCGTCTTGGAACGTCGAAGAGCGGATACTCCCGGCACGTCCCTGCCCGGAATCCAATCTGGTCTGCAAAGCCCAGGGTGGAGTCATGCGCCAACCCAGCCGATTCCTGGTGCCGCCACGTGTCCGGATTCCTGAAGCGCAGAAAGTGCTGGCGGACCCCCCAGGCTGGCTGATCGAAACCCGCCGTCCGGCACGCGCCTATGAGCACCTGCAACTCGGAGTGCAGGCGTTCAGCGGAGAGATAGGAATCGTAGCTCGCGTGGAGGCCCACCTCGTGCCCCCGTGACATGACCCGCCGGAGGAGCGCGACCACCGGCGGATCGCTGATACGGTATGGCACCCTCCCGTATCCACGAAACCGGCGGGCGTCCAGGGTTCCGGCAGGCTCTCCGGTCATGAAGTAGAAGGTGTCTCGAAGACCGAGTCGCTCGCTCGTGTCCATCAGGAAGTCGAACGAGTTCTCGGGGTCGTGATCGACACGACCGGCGCGAGTCTCGATGAACGCTCGTCCCCGTCGCAGTGCCAGTCGGGGATCGTGCCTGCGAACGATGTCGGCGGCGAGGGCGCGCCCGACATCCGTAAAGCGGCGACCCAGTACAGCCCACGGTCTGTCCACATCGTGCGTCATCGCCAGTCGGAACTGCGTTGGGCGCCGTCCAAGTCCCGGCCAGAGTGCATGCACAGCCGACGACAACAGCTCGACGTACTCGTCCACGATTGGCCGCTCGAGGAACCCTTCGCGAGCGGCCAAAGATCCATTCGCCGGAAACCGCCCATGGGTGTCAGACGCCTTGGAAGCCAGCTCCTCGGATCGAGTGAGCATGTAGAACGCGCTTCCCAGAATATCGATTGAGATCGATATTCCGTCGTGCACCCTCTGCGATGCGAGACCATTGGCGGTCGTCGTTCCGTAGATCGCCGGAAGCGTCCGAAGCGGTTGACCCTCGCTGTTCGCCTCGTCTCCCGCAACGGTCAACCAGGCGAGCGGGCGGGCAGGAGCTGCCTCCTGCGTCAGCCAGCTCCGCATCGGGGTGGAGAACAGCACGTCAGGGAGGCGAATCTCGCGTTCCAACGGATCGCCACGAAGGCGGATCGATACGCCTGGCTGCGCGCTCAGCGTCAGTTCATAGTCCAGGCCCAACCACTCTCCGAGGACGACGTCCAGCACGTACCGACGCTCAACGAGATATGTGTCCGGACAGCGCACGAGAAGCGTCATTGGAGTCCGAGCTGCTCGGGGTTGTCCATCGCAGCCGCGCCCTCGCCCGGCTCCACTGCGGCAGACACAACGGCCGCGCTCGCGCGCTTGTTGTGGGCGACGATGATCGCGATCCATGACAGCCCACCGTAGACGACATAGGTCACGCAACCGGCAATACTGATCGCTGCCACACCATATTCCGGCGGGAGATGCGCCAGCGCGGCAATCATTGCCGCCCCGGCAAGAAGAGCAATCCGCAGGGTTTCGCGAACAAGCGTCAGATCCTGGCGCTGGAGCACATCTAGCGTGTTCCCCGTCGGATTGGATACGAAGTACACGTAGTACATCGGCGCCAGGATCGCGACGAAGATGCCCGCCTGACGCCAATCCTCGCCAAATACTGGGCCAAAGACGAACGGCGACACGACCCCGATGACGGCAATCGGGCCAACGGCCACGGCGGCGACCGATCGCGTCGTTCGCGCAAAAACGCCCCGCAGGTCGGCGTCCCTGCGCAGCAGCGCTGCTGCCTCTGCGAAGTACACCTGACCGACAGCCCCGGTGATCAGCGTTGCTGGAAGGGCCGCCACGCGCTGCGCCAGCGCGAACTCACCTCCGATCGCGGCGCCGTAGAGCGCGACGATCATGAACAGTGGCATCTGCAGTCCGAACGCGTTGAGAAGCGCGGATGGAGCAGCTAGGGTCGGAAAACGGCGGTACCTAGAGGCCGCGATGCGCACACCGCGAGGCGAGGTGCGTCGGAACGATGCGGCGTGGCTCGACCACGCCACGCGGCCGAGACGACCCGAGCCGACGGCGCTCCCAGCCACTGCGCCGGCAACGAGCCCCGGTGCGCCAGCTCCTGACATTCCGAGCCAGATCTGCACCAGCGCCAGCGTCGCGGTCTGGACGAGTTGGTTGGCAGCGATCTCGCCGTACGACCTCGTGCGTATCGCCCACTTCCGGAACACGCCGACGACTGCCCCACCGAGCTGACCGACCGCAAGCAGAACGACGAGAGGGGCCAGCATCGAGGCACCGAGGAGCGCCAGAAGTGTCGGCCCCGCCACGAGCAGTACCAGCAGCGACGCAATGCCGAACACGGTTGCCAGCGCGAGACACAGCGCGAGGACGTTCGCGGCCTCATCGTCTGACTGGGGTAGCGGGATTGCGTTGTCGTAGGCCAAACATGACACCGCGATGAGAATGCCGAGCACCGATGTGGCGAACGCGTAGACGCCGAAATCTAGGGGGCCATACAGCCGTGTGATGATCGGGGAGGTCACGAGGACGACCACCTGCCCGGCGCCCGTGCCGGCGATGAGCGCGAGGACGCCGCGGGAGAACTGGCCCGGATGCAGAAGCTCACGAAGCCGACCGGCAACCCGGGACTTGAGGCTGTTGCCGCCATTCGGGGGCGGATCGGCTCCTGCTGTTCCGCGCATGTCGCCGATCGCTGCGCTCACCGCTGCAGGCTGCCGTTCCCCACCGGGCTGGAAGTCGCAGCCCACGACCCGGAGTGCTCGCGCCGGCGAGGCCGTTCCGGCAACAGATCGCGATAGAGCGAGAGAAGCGCTTCCGACTCGACCTCCCAGTTCCATCGCTCCCTCGCGGCGGAAAGGCATCGCTCGCGCATCAGACCCATGTCCGTGCCGCTTATCTCCAGCAGACTCACCAATGCTCGAGCGATCGAGTCAACCGAATCGGGATCACACAACGCACCGAGCGGTGCACCGGGGCCTTCAGTGACGATGCGGCGCATCGCGGGGAAGTCGCTCACCAGGACCGGCACGCCGGCCGCCAGGCACTCGAACAGCTTGTTGGGCGTCGAGAGGCGATGGTTCACCGTCGAAGGCTCGATCGGCATGGCTCCGACGTCAGCCGACGCCACCCAGAACAGCAGCTCATCCGGAGGCACCGGGTCCAGGATGTGAACGCGCCCGTCCCATTGCGGCCGCCGAGCCATCTCCGCGTAGGCAGCGCGGTTGGCGCCTGGTCCGAGTAGCACGAGATGAACCCTCTCCAACCCCGGGACGAGCAGCGCATCCATCAGGCCCTCGATGCCGCGGTGAGGGCCAAGTGAACCGTGATAGAGCACCACCGGCGAACCGACAGGTATGCCCGCCGCCTCCTGGATCAACGCCGGGCGGACTGAAGCGGCCGCCCGAGGAGCGGGGCAGTTGTGCACAACCTCGATCCGTCGAGGGCGGTAGCGGCGCTGAAACTCGGCGGCCAGATCGTCATTGACCGTGATGACGGCAGCAACTCGATCGACCAGCCGATGCTCGTATCCGCGGAGAAGGCGCCGGATGATCGGGGGCAGGCTGGCGGCCGTCCCGGACTCGAGAAACAGCTCGTGCGTGTCGTACACGACCGGTACGGTCCCGCGAGTTGCGGAGGCGATGCCCGCCAGGGCCGTCAGATTGTGCAGGTGCCACACGTCGACCTGCCCGCAGATGGACGGCACCGCCTGGCCCCAGGCTCGCAGGTTGACCACGTAATCGCACAGCCAGCTGTACCGTCGTCTCGATCCCGCGGCTGACTGTCCGCGGCCGGTGCGGCGAACCGTGGGACCCGGCAGCGTCCGGTTTGCCGTCGGGCGGTACTCGATGACACGTACGCGCGCGAGGTCCTGCGCCTGACTTGAACCGCCAAGGCAGACGAGCGTCACGTCGTAGCCTTCCTGCGCAAGCGTCGCCGCCTCGCGCCTTACACGGCTGTCGAACGTGATGTCCCCGTACACGGCCATGCCCACGCGCGGAGCGGCGCCGTCATGTGATCCCATGTTCTTCTGCCGCGTCACATCCCCGTCCGTCGCAATACCCTGCGCGTTCTCCCCGCAGCTGCCGGATCGTCCGTTCTCTCCGTCCATCATGGACGTGCTGCATTCCGATTGCCGCCAGCCGATCTCGAACGCCGCACCCATCGATACCGAAGACCGTCGCGTGCGCGATTCAGATCCGCGGCGATTCCGATCCGAATGCTCGCGTGCCAACGCCGCTCATGCGTCAGGAGGCATATCCGACGGTCTCCATTCGCGATGGCATCGTAGGGCCCATAGTCGTTGGCCCATAGCGCAGGGTATCGACCGACATCGCTGACGTAGACGTCGAAACGACCCAGAAAGTCCTCTGCGTACGCCTCGAAACCGATACCGCACTCGGTCAACAGTTCCTGTGGGGCGAATGCCGTGTTAGCGACGCCAAGACGACCATTGATCCAGTCGCCATGTGAAGCAATCGAGCGCAGATCAGGATTCCACCGGCGTTTGAACTCGATGCAGTTGTTGCGGAACAGGTGCGTGATCTCGTCGCGCCGCGCTTCGAGTGCCGGCCGGCCCTCCAAACCATAGCGCTTCGCGACGGTCGCTCCCTCCTCATAGTGGTACCCAACCTCGAACCCGCTGCGCAGCAGTCGCCGGATCAGCTCCGCGTGCGCGGGAGCGGTCGTCAGCCGGAAGTAGTAGGTGGCACGAGCGCCGATCGCCTGCTCCATCGCGCGGAACGACTCGTTTCCCTCGACGTCGCAAACATCCACGTCGTGGCGCAATGCGAACACTCGCCAATCGTCGCGCTCGGTGAGGACACGGGCGTGAAACTCCTCGAGACCGACCAGCTCGTACCCCGCCTGCCTGGCGGCCAGAAGCAGGCTTGCGTACTGGCCACGCCGGTCCCCGCGGCCATACAGGGACCGGATCCGTATCGCGGTCGCGTGCAGCGTTCCTGCGATGCCCAAGACGATCGCTCAGTTCCTGCTCTGTTCATGAGCGAAGCCGCCCGGTGGCGCGTCGCCGGTGACCGACGCCAGGCTAGCCTCTGGGGATCGCGCGGATCCGCCTGGCTCCCCGTCGAAGATCGGATCGGATCCCGCAGAGCGCGGGTGCATCGAAAGCAACCCGGGAGATACCAGCAGCAGGAGCAGCAGTGCCCACAGCGTGCGCTCCGTCAGGATGTTTCCGCTCACCATCGCATTGAGGAAGAAGTAGACGGCAAGCCACTTGAAGGCATTCCACTCGTTTCCGCGCTCTTGCTTGCGCAACAGAGCATAGAGCACGGCGGCGCTGAAGAGGGTCACTCCAACGAGACCGTATTCCGCACCGAATTGAAGCAGGGCATTGTGCGGATACGCATCCGCAAGCTGCGAACCGAGATAACGTCCGCTCAAGGCCTCGAAGCCTGCCGTGCCGGTTCCGAACAGCGGTTGCCCTGCGAACAGGGAGAGTGCCAGGCCATACAGTCGGATCCGGGACGGATCGATAGCGCCCGCACTGACGGCTATCCCCGAGGCGAACGCCTGTCCGAGGTCGCCGATGCGTTGCGTTGACTCGGCAGGCAGATCCGGGACCGCCACCGACACGAGCAGGGCCGAGACAACGGCCGCGACTGCCCCAAGCGTGATCAGCTGCCAATCGCCGAGTCGAGGCCGGAGCATGGTGCGAGCGACGCCCATGGATACCAGCACCACCAGCATGAGCAGTGGCCCACGCGAGCCTGATCCAACGGCAACCAGCACTGCGGCCGGTGTGAGGACAACTGCAGCGCCACGGAGAAGCCGCGACGGCTCGCGCCATGCGAAGAGGATCCCCACGATGGGGACGAGCAGAGTGATCCGCGCCGTGTCGATGGTGTCGGCGGCGAGGACCGACAATCGCATCGCCGAACCCAGGCCGGCCAGCCCGACCAGTGTCGTGAGGCCCCCGACTGCCAGCAACGACCACAACAGCTGTCGCACGGCTTTTGAATCCGACGCCACCCTGACGCACGCAGGCAACAGCGGCACGAACACCAGTCCCCAGAAGTTGGCTGCCCGGTTCATCGCGAGAGCCGGGCTCGGCGCGTACAGGACCCCGAACAGCACCAGCGCCGCAACCGCCACCCACAGGGCGATCGAGGCACGAGTCACCTGGAGACGGCGTCCGATGACGATGGGAACAGCCTGCGCGACGTTCAGCGCCGCCAGGAGCGCCGTGATGTCGATCGGGCTGTACGGCTGAACGAATCCCTTGTAGACGGGGATGAGCATGTAGGCCGCCAGGACCACCCCGGGCAGACGAACAGTCGCGAAGACGGCCGCCGCGGCAACGATGAGCAGGAGGGCGGGTGCGGGTCCGCCGAGTGCCACGCCCGCACCTCCGGCTGCCCCTAGCGCGAGGGCGGCGAGCGTCCAGATCCGCGGACTGTGCAACCTCCGTGCGGCGACCTGCAGAGTTGTCATCGTCGTCCTGCGGACCATGCAGGTCTAACGCAGTTCACGCATTCCGGCAGGCCGGGGACGGCCCGGGCAATCCCACCACGCCTGCCGGAATCGATCAGGGCACTCACAGCGTGTCGCGGGGCCTCATTCACCGGACTTGCGTCCCCGGACGGTGACAAGGCTTCCGCGATCAGGTACACCTGGACAACGCGTCCGAGCGCCGCGTACGACAGATCGGCCGCGGTGGTCCCTGCGCGGACGAAACCCTCCCGTTCGCAGTACATCACGGCCTGTTCCGTGATCTTGAGACCCCGCACTTCACGTTCAGCCGACCACCCGCTCGGGTGACCCACGAACAGATTGCGGTGAAGTACGTTCCTGCCAAGAAGCCGGGCCGCCTTTCGGGTGTAGTCAACGCCCTGAAAGAACACATCCCTTGCCAGATACCTGCGCTCACTCGAGGCTGTGGTCCCGTATACCGTGGGCGTTCTCGCGATCGACTTCGACTGTGCGGTTGTCACCTTGCGCATGGAGTTGTAGAAGAACCGTTCCCGACGTGGCAGGTGAAACGAGTACCGGACGAGTTCGAGCTCCCACAATGGGGCGTACGACGTGACCAAACGCGAGTGCGCTGTGTACAAGGGCTTGACGATGTCTCCCAACACATGGAACCCGAGTGAATCGTACGATTCGGTGTTCAACGCCTGCAGGTATCGGCGCATGCCGCGGACCACTCTCCGCCGCATTCCCTGGTACCGCTTCTCGATCCTGCCGCCGATGGGGATGCTGGCCGGGATGACCAGCAACCGTTGATCGTAGAAGCGGCCGAGGTTCGTGTGCCGCATTCGGTAGAACGGGAAGTCCTGTAACCAGTACCAATCCTTGTGCCTGGGGCCACCGTCCCCGGTCAGTAGGCAGGTGTACCCCTTGTCCTGCCTGTCGTGCATGAACGAGTGGATGCGCATGTACGTGTCGTCGACGCACGGAACGACGCCGTCGGCATCCACAAAGAGGTGTCTGACGTAACGCTCGTTCACGACAGGCTTGTCGACGTTTACGATCTCCAGAGTCGCTCCGCCCGCCTGGGCAACGCGCTTCGCCCAAAGAACGTCTGGATCCTTCTCGTCGGAACAGCTGATGAAGACATCGACCGGAAGTCGTTCACGTAGACATGCGAAGACGAGCCGGCTGTCGTAGCCGCCCGTCAGCGAGAGTGCCACCCTTTCGCCAGATAACGCGTGGGCGGTATCCTGGAAGAACTCTGCAAAATCCGTAACCGTCGACGGCTCATCGATGTCGCCGATCTGTTTGAGTTCCTGTCGTATGGTTCCACCGTAGCAGACGTAGACGCAATCGCTGGCAGATGTCGAAATCGAGTCAACCAGGGTCTTTCCGAAGAACACGCCGCCCAGGCCTAGGAATTCACAGAGCGCATCCTCATCGAACGCGGACGCTCGCTCGTGGCGGACTAGACTGAGGAAGCTGTCGCTGATGGCGCTCGACCCGACATAGAAGCAATGAAGGTTGCTGTTGTCCGTGAAGAAGATGGTCTCTCCGGTCCTCCTGACGACTACGCAGGAGAATGCGCCGAATGCCTTCTCGAACGGCAGAACGCCACTTCGCTCGTATTCCTCGGCGAACGCAGCAATGCTGGCGCTCCCGGCCTTCTCTCCGCGGAGGTAGAAGAGCCCCTTGTGGTAGAAGGTGCAGTCCCCGATCTCGTTCTTGACGAAGCCGCCGGTGTCGAGGAAGCCGGACATGGCCGAGAAGAGCATGTTGCGGACCCCTAGGACCATCCCGGCGAAGCCGGAGCCGGGCAGCGCATCAAGGTCAGGAACCAGATCCCGCCGTAGAGCGACCGCTCTTTGGCACCCTCCGGTCGGTTGTGTCAGTGCCGTAGTAACCACGGTAGTAGTCCGTGTAGTCCGAGCCCACTTGAGCCGGCACCCTGCTCAGCACCGCCCCGAGCAGTCTGCCCCCGGCTTTGCCGAGCGCCTCCCGGCCCTGCCTAATGGCGCCCCGATGCGTGTGGCCCGCACGGATAACGAATACCGTCGCGTCCAGGAAGGAGCTCAGCACCGCGGCGTCGGCGACTGCCTGGAGCGGCGGGCTGTCGAAGATCAACAGGTCGACGTGCGTGCTGAGGCGTTCTACGACCGCCCGCATTCGCTGCGACCCCAGAAGCTCTGCCGGGTTTGGAGGAAGGGGTCCGGTGGTCAGGACGGCCAGGTTCTGCTGCTCGACCTCACGGATCACGCTCTCGGGGTCCCAGTCTTCGCTCCGCAACAGCGTCGTCAGGCCATTTGTGTTGGGAATGTCGAAGATCGTGTGGAGGCCGGGCTTCCTCAGATCGGCGTCGACGAGGAGAACGCGGCGCCCGGCCTGGGCAAACACCACCGCCAGGTTGGCAGCCGTCACGGTTTTTCCCTCGCCGGGCACGGAGCTGGTGACGAGGAGCGTGCCGATCGGCGTGTCGACCGAGGCGAACTCAACGTTCGTACGCAGCATCCGGTATGCCTCAGCCACGGCTGAGCGCGGTTCGAGCAACGTGACGAGTCGGTACCGCTCGCTTCGACCGTGGTCCCCTCTCATCTGCACGATGGTCCCCAGGGTGCCGAGGGCTGCGATCTCCTCCACACCGCCGCCGTCCTTGACCGTGTCGTCGACGTACTCCGCCACAAACACCACTCCTGCGGCGAGCAACAGCCCGAGGGCGGCGGCGACGACAGTGTTCAGCAGCACGTTCGGCGAGACCGGAGAAACGGGCGCCACCGCCGGCTCGATGACGCTCATCCGGCTGGCACCGCCAGCGGACCAGGCAAGCAGCGAAACGTAGGTAGAACGAAGGGTCGTCAGGCGGCCCTCGAGCGCCTGCAGAGTCGCAGCGCTCACGGCGTCGGGGCTCGAGAGGGCAGTGATGCGCTCGACCTCGGCCTGTGCGGAATCGATCTGCTCCTGCGTCGCCTTCAGCTGGGCGTCGATCGTCGCCTCGATATCTGGCTGGCCACCCTGGATGGTTGATGATGCTGCGATCAACTGATCAGCAATCGCGTTGGCAACCGCGGCAGCGGTCGATGGATCCGTGTCCTGCGCTGTGATCGTCAGTAGCGTGCTGTCCGATGGCGCGACGGCCCGCACCCGCTTCGCAAGCTCGTCAGTTGAAACGCCGAGACCGAGCGCATTGATGACCGCCTCAAGGACGGGACGAGTCGTGGCCACGGCTGCGTAGGTCGTCGACAGGCGCTGAGAGACGAGCAGCTGGGTGTAATCAGGGTTCGTCGCCGACAGCGACTGCCCGACGATCAGCGTCGCCTTCGCCTCGTACGTCCTGGCCAGCTGCAGACTCAACACGAGCGCGCCGCCGGCCGCGAACAACACCCCGGCGACGAAGACGGGAAACCATCGCCGGATGATCAGGAGCTGCCGGCGAAGGTCCACGCGCCTCACCTTCCATGTCGCGCGCGGTCATGCCCGCGCGAAGTCGGGACGCGCCGCCCCATCATCGGCCGCGGTATCAGGCGCGTCAACGGGCGGATGTCATTGAACGGGGCGCCGTGCGCTGGGCAGGCGGGAAGCGGTGCAACCGCGCGTTGCCTTTCGGCACCACTCACTGGAGCGGCTGGTACTTACGGGCCATTCGACCCTTACCCCAGTAGTCACATGTGCGTAGAGTCGGTTGCCCTGATGGTATGGGGGGCGAGCACGCGCGGGTCCGGTCCGCTGCTGCACACGACTGGCGCGCGCACCCGCTGGATCGTTTCGACCGTCGCAGGCGCCCTTGCCAGTCTCGCCACCGACAACGATCCCAGCAGGTTCGCTGTCGCCTGAGAATGAGGAGTCCGTGGCCGTCCGACCGACCTGGCCCGCGGTCCTGCCCCGCCTCCTCGCCCTCCCCCAACGAGCGAGGCCTGTTTCGCCGTTGCCGGGCCTGGGCGCGCTTGGGACGGCACTCAGGATGGAGGCCGCTCACGTGCGAGGCCGGCACCTCCTCGCGCTGGACGCCGGCGCCGTGGTGGTGTGCGCTTACGTGGCACTCGCCATCCGCTACGACCGCCTGGTCGACCAGGCGACCCTGCCCGGCTTCGTCGCCGCTCTCCTGGTCCTCCTGCCGATCCGCATGCTCGTCAACGTCGCCTCGGGGCTGTACACGCGTCGCTGGAGGTGCGCAAGCATCCCGGAGCTGGTCCGCATCGCCACGACCATTGCCGTCGGATCGCTCGTTTCGATCGTCGCCTACTACGGCTCGGCCATGGTTCTCGGTGTCGAGTGGGCGCCCGGCTTCCCGCGGTCGTTCTGGATCGCCGAGGCCTTCCTGACGACCTCGGCCGTCGGCGGCGTGCGCTTCGGCATTCGCGCGCTGGCCGACACGGAGCGGGAGCGGAGCCCCGGATCCCCGCTCCGGAAGATCCACCGCTTCGGCGCTGGGTATGCGGGCGTGCGGCTCGCCCGATCTGCCCAGCACGAGCCCGAGGCGGGGATCCTGCCGGTCGGGCTCCTGGACGACGACCCGGGACTGAGAGGCACGGTCGTCGCCGGGGTGCGCGTGTGGGGTGGCCTTGCGATGCTCCGCCACGCGGTCGCCGCCACAGGCGCGACCTCGGTGCTGATCACGATGCCGAGCGCCCCGGGACGCGCGGTCCGCAGAGTCGTGGATGCGGCCCTCGCGCTCGGCTTGGAGGTGCGCACGGTCCCCTCGCTCCACGATATCGTGGATAGCAGCCTCGATGCGTACCACATCCGCCACGTCCGCCTCGAGGACCTGCTACGGCGACCGGCCGTCTCAGAGCACGCGCAGGCGGTGCAGGACATCATCACGGACCAGCCCGTGATGGTCACCGGTGCGGGCGGATCCATCGGCTCGGAGCTCGCGCGCCAGCTGCACGCGCTGCGCCCGCGGACGGTCGTGCTGGTCGATCGCGCCGAGAGCCCGCTCTACACGATCCAGCGTGGGCTGGAGGCGCGCGCGGAGCGGGGGCACGGCCGGGGCGCGCTGCACGTGCACCTCGGCAACGTGGCCAGTCGCGACGCGATGCGGCGCCTCGTGGCGGACGAGGCGCCGGACGTGATCTTCCATGCCGCAGCCTACAAGCACGTCCCGCTCATGGAGGACCACCCATCCAATGCGGCGTATGTGAACATGGCTGGGACCCTCTCACTGCTCGATGCCGCCGTCGCCGCCGACGTCGAGCGGTTCGTCTTCGTGTCGACGGACAAGGCCGTGCGGCCGTCAAGCGTGATGGGGGCGAGCAAGCGGATCGCGGAGATGCTCGTGGCAGATACCGCGAAGCTGACGGGCCGTCCCTACGTGGCCGTCCGCTTCGGGAACGTCCTCGGCTCCTCGGGCAGCGTCGTGCCGATCTTCCAGGTCCAGCTCGAGCGGGGCGAGCCGCTGACCGTCACCCACCCGGACATGACCGGGTTCTTCATGACCATTCCCGAGGCGGCCTGGCTGATCCTGGATGCGGCGGCCCTCGGGCGCTGCGGCGACCTGTTCGTGCTCGACCTGGGCGAGCCGATCCGCATCCTGGACCTCGCCCGGGACCTGGTCCGTCTCGCCGGACGGGACCCGGACAGCCGGCCCATCGAGATCGTCGGACTGCGGCCGGGCGAGAAGAAGCTGCACGAGGAGCTCTTCAACGCGGGCGAGCAGGTGGAGGAGACGGCGAGCGCCAAGGTCCTCCGCGTGGTGGCCGCTCCGCCTCCGACAGAGATCCGCGAGGACGTCCGGCACCTGCTCGAGCTCGCGAACGCAGGGTGCGACGGACATCTGCGCACGCTGCTGCTCCGCTACGCACAGAACCCCGCGGAAACCGCGGCGACGCTGGAGCGTTCGGATGCGCTGTGGCAGGTGGACCGGGCGCTGGTCGATGCCGGTCGGACAAACGTGACGGAAAGGGAGGTCGTCGGCAGCGGGCAGACGGCCTGACGACGGTGGTTTGGACCGCCGGGAGGGACGCGAGATGAAACGACGGGATGGCGTGCTGGCCTTGCTCTCCGGGCTCGTGCTCGTGCTCGCGGGGGCGACCGCCGTCGCGGGATACCAGGGACAAACGCCGTATACGGTCACGGTCCGCGGCGGGTGCGACATCAGCACGGTCACGGCGAGCGTCGTGGACGTCGACGGCAACCCGGTCGTGGGGCAGGTCGTCAAGTGGACCCTGGAAGGGGCGGTGAAGGCGACCGACACGATCGGGGCCGAGTCCACGACGAACGCATCGGGCGTGGCGACGACTCCGGTGACGCTGGCGCCTGTCAGCGGCGAGCGCACCGTGGTGGCCACGGCGGGGACCGTGAGCGGATCGGCAATCATCGACGCGCTCTGTGGTCAATTCCTGCCGATCACGTCGACGGCACCTGTGCACCCTGGGGCCGGCGTGCTGCCGCTGCTCCTGTTGGCCCTCTGCGCGTGCGCCGTCGTGGGCATGACCACCCTGCTCAGGGCTCGAGCTACGCGCTGACGCACAGCACTCGCGACCGGCGAACCGCGACCGATGACCGGCGAACCCGCGACCCGCCTGCCCGACGCCCGAGCGTCGCGGCGTCCCCGTGCGCGTGCGCTCGGGCTGACGGCGACGCTGCTCGCGGTCACGGTGGCGGCGCTTCTGCTCGTCCAGGCGGGCCTCGGACCTGTTGCCACACCGGCACCGTCGGCCACACCGGTTTCCGCGCTCGCCAGTGGACTCGACCTGATCGCGGTCGTCCCGTTGGCGACCGTGCCGGTCCCCTCGACGGGGACATCGGTTCCCTCGCGAGCGGCATCGGTCGCCTCTCTCCCGCCGGCGAGCCTGTCGGCGGCGACCCTCGCGCCATTCCCACCGGCGACCACCTCCGCAGGGGTCCGTGCGACCCGGATCCAGCTCGACCGGCTCGACATCGACCTCCCGATCGTCGAGGGTGACGGAATCGACGCGCCGATCGGCAAGGTGGCGCACTATCCCACGTCTGCCTGGCCCGGTGCAGGTTCCAACATCTACCTCTACGCCCATGCCCGGACGGGCATGTTCCTCGCGCTGTGGCAGGCGCGGGTGGGCGACCGCATCGGGCTCGACCTCGTCGACGGAACGTCGCGCTTCTACCGCGTGACGCGCGTACTGCCACGGGTCCCCTACAACGCGATGCAGTACCTGGCGCCCACGCCGACCGAGCAGCTCACCCTCCAGACCTGCACGGCTTACGAGGCCGACGCGCCGCGGTTCGTGGTGATCGCGGTTCCCACGCAATGAGCCAGCCACTTCCGCGGCCGGCACCGGTGGCCGCGGCGCACCGAGGCCGTCGGATTCGCCTGCGATGGCTGGCGGTCGGCGGCCTGCTCATGCTCGCCATGCTCGCCGCCGCGGCGGCCCTGGCGGCGTTCCGGTACCTCCCGGCGCTGGATGATGCCCGGGCACTGCGGGCCGACCTCGAGTCCGCGTATGCCACGGCGAGATCGGCGGGCACGGAGGCCGACTCCTCGTCTCTCGACAGGATCGCGGCCGACCTCGCCTCCGCCCGGGGGCGGATCGACCGGCTCTCGCAGCTGCTGGCGGACGATCCGCTCGTCGGGATCGCCCGCGCGTTCCCGCCGACGTCCGCCGACGTCCACGAGGCCGACGCCATCGTGGCGGCGGGTTCCGACGCGATGACGGCAGCCGAGGATGGGCTCGGGATCGCGCGGAAGTACGTCGCCCTGCGGGAGGCGCGCGCCGCCGGCACCACGGGCACCACGGGCAGCGCAGGCACGGCCGGCCCCGCAGGCACGGGCACCGGGCAGAGCTCCGGGCAACGCTCGGTGCTGGAGGAGATCGGCGGCCTGCTCGTCGACTCCCGGGGCTCCCTGGCGGACGCCGTCCGTTCACTGGACCACGCCGGGCGGACGCTCGCCGCCGCGCCCCGCGGGTCGATCGGGGCGATCGACCGTCTCCGGGACGAGCTGTCCGCGCGCATCGGGGAGCTTCGGCCCGCGCTCGACGACGTGGCGACGATCGACCGGCAGCTGCCGGCCATCCTGGGTTTCGACGGCGAGCGCCGGTACCTGGTGCTCACACAGGATCCTGCCGAGATGCGCGCGACCGGTGGGTTCGTCGGCAGCTTCGGGATCGTCGCGTTCGATCACGGCCGCATCGTCGAGCGGACGTTCACCGACACGTCACTCGATTTCCCGTTCGACTACCCGTGGATCGCGCCGCCCCGGGCGCTGCGCGACTACCTCCTCGGCCCCGACCAGCCGTGGCAGTTCTCGGATTCCAACTGGTCGCCGGATTTCCCGACGAGTGCCGGGAACGCGCTCCGGCTCTACATGAACGAGACGGGCGACGAGCGGTTCGACGGCGTCGTGGCGATCACGACCGACACGATCGACGAGCTGCTGACCGTGACCGGTCCCGTCAGCGTCCCGGAGTTCGGCGTCACCGTGTCCGCCGGTGAGACCGTGGCGAAGAGCCTGCAGCTCACACGGGCGGCGAGGACTCCGGGCGAGAGCCGCAAGGCGTTCCTGTCGGCCTTCGCCGACCGGCTGTTCTCGGCCCTGCTGTCGCTGCCTCCGGGCCGCTGGGCGACCCTGATCGGCCTTGCAGACACGTTCAGGGCGGAGCGCCTTCTGCAGGCCTGGTTCACGGATCCGCCGGCGGAGGCACTGGCGGAGCGGGCCGGCCTGGACGGAGGCATCCGCCAGGACGCGGGCGACTACGTCTTCCCGGTCGACTCGAACGTCGCGCCGGTCTCCAAGCTCAACGTCGTGACGGTGCGCTCGCTGCAGCTCGACGTGCAGGTCGACGACGTCGGGAATGCCCGTGACACGCTCACGGCCACGTGGGAGAACCGCTACGACGACGCGTTCGCCACCTGGTACCGCGTCATGGGCGGCACGGGATCGACGACGCTGGGCATGTACTTCCGGGTCCTCACGCCGGCCCGGACGCGACCGGTCGTCGAGCCCGGAACCGCCACCATGCAGCTCGCCGAGGTCGGTGACGAAGCGGGACGCGCGGTGATGGGCACCTACCTGCGCGTGCCGCCGGGGAGCGCCTCGGTGCGCCTCGCCTGGATCAGCCCGTACGTGGCCGACACGGAACGGGGCATCTACCGCCTGACGATCCAGCGCCAGCCCGGCCTCCTGGACGGCACGCTCGATGTGACGATCCACGCGCCGCCCGGGGACGTCATCACCGCGGCCACCCCGGGCCTCGTCGTGTCCGGCGCAAGCGCACGGCTGACGACCACGTTCTCCCGGGACGTCGTGATCGGGATCCAGTACTCCAACCGCGCTGCCCGACCCTGACGCAGTCTCCGTGGCGTCCTGTCGGCCAGGGTCGGGATGTCGAGTCCGGGGCCGCGACCCCATCGGCTGGCGCCGACGAGACGGCCGCAGCTCACGGCGCGACCACGCGCCCGCGCACGACCACGAACAGCGCGCCTGAAGCAAGGCCGACAGCCAGCCCGGTCAGGTTGTCGGCGATGTCCGCCGACTCGCAGGCGCGGTGGAGCGCCAGCGCGAACAGTTGCGTCCCCTCGATCGCGAATGGGTACGCGACGGCGGCGGCGATCAGGATCGCCTTCGAGCGGGACCGCGGGAGGAGCGCGAGACACACCCCGAGCGGAATGAACAGCAGGACGTTGCCGCTGACGTCGCCCGGCCGCAGGAGATCCCCGAGCGGGGCGAGCCCCATCCGGCTGAGGTCGCAGGTTCCCGGGTGCTCCGCTGCCGCGCCTCCCCCCGTGAAGGGCGTCAACGTCGCCGACGCGATGATCCCCGAGAACAGCACCAGCCCGAAGGCGAGCCCACGGGGACCTCCGAGCGCGCGGGCCACCCGCCCGCTCGACAACGCCCCCACGGCGAGCGAGGCGGCGACGCCCGGCAGGAATCCCGGAAGCGGGTTCATGTCGCCTGGTCCCGCCGCACGGCCGTGATCCTCCGGATCCGACTTGCCTTTGCCTGGCCAGTGTAGGAGCGCGTGCGGTCGTGGGCTCACCGCCTGTGCAGGCGCCGGCAGGCGCCGGCCGCCCGATTGCGGCCGCGGCCGGGTTCGTCGCGCCCTGAGGCATCCCGGGCCGCCAGTGTGACGGGGCGCGCGTGTCCGCCTGCCGGCGGAGCCGCACGCGCGCCGGGAGCTCTCTTCGGCGCGGTCAATCGAGGACGGCGGTCACCGGCCAGCTCATGGCGGAGGGCGAGGGCGTCGGGGCCGTCGACACGGCCGAGCTCAGGGCGAAGAGCAGGATACCGAGCACCGCGATCAGGACCACGACTCCGTAGGTCGTCCGGCGGCGGCGTTGGGCACGGCGGCCCATCCTCGTCCCCGACCGCTGTCCCGTTCTCCGCTTGGCCTGGGGCACCAGATCCTCCTGGCCGGGAGTGTACCGAGGTGCGACGACCCCGACCACGGTGAGGCTTGATGCATGGGCCACGCGACGCCACGCCGCGCAATGCCTGCCGGTGCGTTGGCGCACATGACCACTGCCCGTTCGGGTGGGTACCATCGCGGGCTCGTGAGCCGTAACGCGTCCGCCTAGCCTCTATGCACGCGTGAACGTGGCGCCTGCCACATCGCGCCCGCCAGCCTCGGTTCAGGGACGACTGGCCATCGACAAGGGCAAACCCGTCGCGAGGCGGGGACGCAAAGCCACGGGACTGGTGCCCAACCAGTCAGCCGGGCTGCCGAATTGGAGGTCGCGCGAACCATGCGCAGATTCCTGGCCGTCGCGCTCGCGGCGGCTCTTCTGATCACGCTGTCCGGGACGGCGTTCGCCGCGAAGGGCGGAAACGGGGGCGGGAATGGCGGTGGCAGCGGCAATCCCGCTGCCACGATCTCATTGATGGCGCCCGTCGGCGCTGCGCCAACAGGCTCGTGGCCGGCCGTCGGGAGCTCGGTCTCGTTCGTGGTCAGCGCGAACGTGAAGCCCAACCAGGTGCCGTATCTGTGGGTCGCCAACTGGTGCTACCAGAATGGCGCAGCGGTCTACGTTCAGTTCCAGGGCGTGCAGAACTGGACATCCGGCCCGTTCTCGCTGTCCTGGAATGGAGGTGCTGCCTCCTGCACCGCCTACGTGTTCCTCTTCCCCAACACGAACACGCCACTGGCGGGTGGCACGACAACATACTCCGTTTCCGGCTAGGAACCGGAGAACATGACGAAGGGGCCGGTCCTGCGGGACCGGCCCCTTCTGTGTTCAGTCGTCCAGGAGCGACCTGCGATCACTGCCGGGGCGGAACCTAGATCGAATCGATGTAGCTGATCAGGTTGATCATCGCCGACGCCTGCGCCTGGGTCGTGGACCCGCCCGAGGCGCTGTTGGCGATGAGCTGGTTGGCGAGGTCGAGGACGTCCTGGACAGTGCTGGAACTCGTCAGGCCGAGCGCGGATGTCGCGCCGAGCTGCCCGAGTGTCTGCGTGCCAAAGACGGTCCCCACGTCGCCGAAGTACTCGATGTTGTAGGCAAGCGCCAGAGTCTGCATCGCGAGGTTCTCGAATGTTCCCTGGCTCAGGTCCTGGCTGAGTCCCGTCACCTTGCAGTTGAAGATGCTCGTCGCGCACCCATTGGGTGGCGGCAGGATCTTGTCGGACTGCACGATGGTCTCGACATTGAAGGAGCGAAGCCCTGTGCCCTGCTGACCGAGGAGGACCGGCAGCAGCGTGTACTGGTCGATGAGGTTGTGTCCGTTCTTGTTCTGCCAGAAGCCGGGGGTGTAACCGAAGTTACCTCCGCTGATGACGACCGGCTCGTCCGCGCATCCGGACGCAACATTCGTGTTGTTTGCATCGCTGGAGACATAGCTGGCGGTCCAGTGGAACGTTCCAGGGGCCGTCGTCGTGTAACCAACGGTCGTCGCGTAGACGTTATTCCCGCTGACGGTCACATCCTGCGTGAACAGAACGGGTCCGGCGCACGTCGCGTCGCCGGGGCCGTAGAGATTGAACGTGATCGTGCCCTGCGGGTTGTTGCCATTCGCAAGCGTGGCCGAGTCGTTCAACACGGCGCCAACCGCACCAGTTGACGGATTCGGAGTGGTGTTGATGGTCGGGGTGTTCGGGCTCACCACCATGGTCTCGCTCGTGCAGGAGCTCGAGACGGGACCGGTGTTGTTCGCGTCACCCGAGTAGGTGGCCTGGAAATACCAGGTGCCGGCGCTGTTGAAGGTGTAGCTCGTCGAGTCGGGGGCCACGCCGTTCACCACCGTGTTGGTGGCGGGGGTGAGGTCCTGGACCAGCGTCGAGCAGGTGTTGTCGCTGTAGAGCCCGTAGTTGATCGTGCCGCCCGCGTCCGACGTGGCGCCCGTGATGGTCGCCGAGTCGTGCACGCTGGTGCCGATCGCGATGGGGCTCGTCTCCGACATCGTGGTGGACACGCTCGGGGTGTTCGGGCTCACCACCATGGTCTCGCTCGTGCAGGAGCTCGAGACGGGACCGGTGTTGTTCGCGTCACCCGAGTAGGTGGCCTGGAAATACCAGGTGCCGGCGCTGTTGAAGGTGTAGCT
>JAJYJR010000385.1 GCA_021789355.1 Chloroflexota bacterium
ATCGGCAGGTCCGCACCAAGTCGGGATCCACGGCCACGCCTGCGGCCTGCAGGGCCGTCAGGTAGCCACCTAGGCGAGCGGCATCAGGAAGCACGCCCGGCAGACCCCACACCGGGGCACGCTGTAGCTGGGCGTCTGGCGTCAGATCCGAATCGGCCCCGGCGACGATCGCGATACGCCGATGGCCCAGCCGAAGCAGGTGACTCACGGCGTTGTGCGCGGCACGCTGGCTGTCCACGACGACAGCATCGGCATCCAGGCCGGGCACCATGCGATCGAGGCACACCAGCGGCAGGCCGTGCCGGACGGCCTCCTGGAGATGACCCACGTCCTGGGTGGCCGCGGCAGCAACCAGCAGACCGTCGACGCGCTTGTCGAGGAGCACGCCGATGGCCACGCGCTCCTTCTCGACATCCTCGTCGGTGTTTACCAGGATGACCTCGAATCCGCGGGAGTGGGCCGTGTCCGTGATCCCTCGGACTACGCTGGCGAAGAACGGGTTTTCGATGTCGGCGATCACCACGCCGAGCGTGTGGCTCGTACCAGTGATCATGCTGCGCGCGAGGACGTTGGGGCGGTATCCGAGCGCGGCGGCTACCTCGGCGACCTTGGCGCGCACCTCGGTGCTGACGCGCCCGTAGCCGCCGAGCGCCCGGGCTGCGGTCGCCGTGGAGACGCCGGCCGAGGCGGCCACGTCGCGGACGGTCGGCTGGCTCTGTCCGTCCCTCTTCGCCATGCCCACAGCCTACCCTGTCCTGGATCTGGCCCGCGGCAACTTCGCGTCGCTCGGGCGAACGCTCAGTTGGTGCTGGCGCTGCGCCCCGACAGCGTGACGGTCACTTGCCAAACCCTTCGGCAAGGCCGCGGATGAACTGCCGCTGACCGATAAGGAAGAGCACGACCATCGGCACGGCCGCGATCGTCATGCCAGCGAACATCACGGGGAAGTTGGTGAGCAGGCGGCTGTACATGTCGAGCAGGCCGACCGGCAGGGTCTTGAGGTTCGAGTCGTTGATCATGACCAGCGCGAACGGGAACTCGTTCCACGCGAAGAGCGCCTGCAGCAAGGCCGCCGAGATGAGGATGGGCCGGCTCAGTGGAAACACGATCTCCCAGAAGATCTGCCAGCGACTGGCCCCGTCGACGTAGGCGGCGTCCTCGATCTCGCGGGACATCGACACCATGTAGGCGCGGATGAGGAAGGTTGTGAAGGGGATGCGGTAGGCGACGTACAGGATGATCAGCGCGAACAGCGTGTTGTAGAGCCCGAGCGCCTCCATCAGCCGGAAGAGGGGGATGAGGGCCACCGCCGGAGCCAGCATCATGCCCCCCAGGATGAACAGCGTGATGGGCGTGTTGAGCGGGATGCGCAGGCGCACCAGCGCGTAGGCTGCCCAGGCGCTCACCACCACGACGCCCGCGATAGACGCCGCCGTGACGATGATGCTGTTGGCCAGGTACTGCACCACGCCGAGATTCCACGCGTCGACGTAGTTCGACCAGCGCAGCTTGGTGGGCAGGGCCCACGCCGACCCGAAGAGCTCCTGGTTGTTCTTGAACCCCGAGAGGATCATCCACAGCAGCGGCCCGAGGATCGAGGCGGCCAGCACCAGCAGCAGCGTGTACAGGCTGGCGCTGACCACGAACCCGCGCAGGCGCGCGCTGGCGCTACGCGAGGCGGCGGCGGCCACGCCGGGGGCGACGGAGGCAGGACGGTCGGCCATGCTCAGTACTCCACCTGGTCGCGACCTACCAGCAGCAGCTGGCCCATCGAGAAGACGAACGTGATCACGAAGATCACGCTCGCGATGGCGGCCGCGTAGCCCATCTGGTCGTTGAAGAAGGCCGACTGGTAGAGCCAGGTCGCGAGCACCTGGCTCGCGTTGTTCGGCCCGCCGGCCGTCGTGGCCATGACCTCGTTGAAGACGAGGAAGGCCCCGGAGATCGTGATGATCATGAGGATGGCGGTCATGTCGCGCACCATCGGCACGGTGATGTGCCGCCAGACCGCGAGCTTCGAGGCGCCGTCGATGTAGGCGGCCTCGTAGTACTCGCGGGGGATCTTCTGCATGGCCACGATGAAGAGCACCATGACCTCGCCGGTGGACTGCCACTGGCTCATCGCGATGATGCCCCAGATGGCGGTGGGCTCCTCCCCCAGCCAGGCATGCGACAGTTCCGGGTGGCCGATGCCCACCAGGAACTGGTCGATGAGGCCGATCTGCGGGTTGTACAGGAAGAGGAAGAGGAGGCCGATGACGGTGATCGAGATGGTCACCGGCACGAAGTAGACGATCCGGAAGAAACCGCGCAGGGGCGCGATGACGAACTCTTCGACGATTCCCGCGAGTACGAGACCGAAGCCCACCTGGACGACCACCGAGGTCACCGCGTAGAAGATGTTGTTGACGAGCGCCCCCCAGAAGACCGGATCGGCAGCCAGCGCGGAGTAGTTGCCCAGCCCGACCCACTTCTGCGTGGTGGAGTAGGCGTTCCACGAGAACAGGCTGAGTCGGAAGTTGTCGAGGACCGGGTAGTAGACGAAGACGCCGAGGAGCACCACGGCGGGCACGACGTAGAACATCGCCGGGACCTGGCGCAGTCGCGCAGTCAACGGTCACCCCCCTGCGGGCAAGTCAGCTGGGGCGGGCATGCGGAGGGGCATGCCCGCCCGGAGTCGGTGTGCGAGCTACGGGTTGGCCTTGGCCTTGGCGGCGCCGGCCTGCACGTCCTTGAGCACCTGCTGCGGCGTCTCGGTGCCGCCGATCAGCGCCTCGGCGCCGTTGAGATAGGCGGTCGCCACGTTGATGTTGGTGACGGTGTCGAGCCAGATCGCCATGTTGCTGGCGTTGTTGATGGCGTTGAGCGCCTCGATGTTCTGCGGGAACGTGTTGTCCGCGGTCGCGGACCCCAGCACCGGGCTCAGCCAGTTGAGCTGCTTCACCATCTGCTGCGCGTTCTGCATGTTCGAGAAGTACTGCAGGAAGTTCAGCACGATGTCCATGTGCTGGGTCTTGGCGTTGACGAGGAAGAGGTCGGGCGCGCCCTCCAGGGTGGTCGCGCTGCCCGCCGCGCCGGCCGGGAAGGGCAGCTGGAAGAAGTCCCAACTGTTCACGAAGCTCGCGGGCGCCCCCTGGGCGGCCGTAAAGGTCGGGAAGTCGGCCTGCTCGACGTACATCATGGCCGCCTTGCCCTGCACGAAGTTGGTGACGGCCTGGTCGTGGGTGATGCCGTTCGCCTTGGGGGTCAGGCAGTGCTGGTTGATGGCCTGGAGGGTCTGGAACGCCTGCAGGTACCCCGGGTCGGTGAAGGCACCGGTGGCCGGCGTGTAGTCCTGCTGGAGCGTGGCCGGCGCGACGTAGTACGCATTGAGCTGGGTCATGTAGTGGATGGCCGGCCAGCCGTACACGTTGCCGAAGCTGATCGGCTGGATCCCCGCCGCCTTGATCGTGTCGCAGAGGGTCAGGAGGTCGGCCATCGAGGTCGGGACGGTCCAGTTGTGCGCCGCGAAGATCGACTTGTTATAGGCCATGAACTTGGCGTCGAGGTCGATCGGGATCCCGTACAGCTTGCCGTTGTAGGTCGCCGCCGCGAGCGCGCCGGCGGCGTAGGTGTTCTTCCAGGGGGTGTTCATGACCGCGCTGGTGAGATCGGCGACCAGACCGGCTTGCACGTACTTGGCGGTGAAGTCACCGGCCCACGAGAAGAAGATGTCCGGCAGCTGCCCGGCAGCCGTCAGCACGCGCAGCTTGTCCTTGATGGGCTGGTCGGCAACGGCCTGCAGGTCGATGTGGACGCCCGGGTTCTGCGCCTCGTAGTTCTTGACGAGCGTCTGGAAGTAGGGCGCGTACTGCGGCTCCGGCCACTTCTCGAGCACCGAGATGGTGCCCGACAGCTGCGGGGCCGCGGAGGCGGCCGTCGAGGCGGCCGCGGAGGCCGCTCCTCCGGCAGCCTGGCTGGCCGCCGCCTGGCTCGCCGCGGGGGCTGCTGCCTGGCTCGCAGCGGGCGCCGTGGTGGCGGTGCTGCTGCAGGCTCCGAAGAGGATGGCTGCGCTGGCCGCCAGCGCGAGTGTGGCTCTCAGGGGGACGAAGGACGATGGAAACCGTGATTGCACCTTGCTCCTCCTCACTGATCACGATGGGTCGGCGACTGCCATGCCGTGATCGCCGTGTACGTCCGTCTCCTCGTTGATCGCGCGTACCTCCTCGTCTGCCCCCGGCGGGGCATAGCGCACTGGATGTCCAAAGGCACCGAATGACCGACAGGCGTCCGCGGCAACCCGGGCGGCCGCGGCGAGCGCATCCCTGGGCTCCTCGCCGCCGATGACGCCCGCGAGCAGTCGCCCGGTGAACGCGTCGCCGGCGCCGAGCGTGTCCACCACGTGCACGGAGAAGGCCGGCTGGCGCCACAGGCGATTGGCGTCGACGAGCAGCGCGTCGGCCGAGCCGCGGGTGGCCAGAGCCAGGCGCGGACCCTGGCCGACCACCTGCCGCAGGAACGCCTCGGCCTCGGCGTCGTCGAGATCGCTCGCCGAGAAGCACGCCACCGCCAGATGCGGCAGCAGCGCCCCAAGGTAGGCGGGCTCCCGGTGGGTGGCGAAGTCGAACGAGACCGGCACCCGCCCGGCGAGTGCCGGAATATCGAACTCGAGCCCGCTCGACTCGCTCGAATGGGCGATGTCGAACGTGGCGACGTAGGCCAGATCCTCGATCGTCAGGCGGAACCGCGAGACGCCGAGCGAGGAGCCCATGAAGACGCGGTCGCCGTTCACCACCTCGACGTCGGCGTACGCGTTGGGCCCCGGGATGATCCGCAGGCGCTCGATGTCGATCGCCTCGGCCCGCAGGGCATCGAGCACGTGCCGCCCCGCGGCATCGGTCCCGATGGCACCGAGGTAGCCGGCCTCGGCGCCGGACCGACGCGCCGCGACCGCGACGTTCAGGGCCTGGCCGCCGGGGAACATCAGGCCGAGGTGACGGTAGCGGTCGACGACGTTGTCGCCGACGCCGAGGAGACGCATGGCCTAGTAGTCCACCTTGAACATGTAGCGGCGGAGCTTCAGGTCGTGCTGGGTGGCCGCCTCGAAGTGCCGGGCGAGCCGCGCCATCACGGCGTCGAGCGCGAACGTGGAGACCCACGGCCGGTCCCCCGGCGCGATCCCCGTCAGGCTCAGGTCGCGCGAGTCGATGAACCAGCCCTTCTTCGAGTACCGCTCGACGAACGCCTTCGCGCGCGCGTCGATCGGCCGCGTGGCCTCCTCGCTCAGGAACACGATCACGGGCGTGTCGTCGGTCACCACCTCCATCGCGCCGTGGAGGAACTCCATCGCGTGGAAGTGGGCGGCGTGCTTCCACTGCATCTCCTGGAGGAAGCACATGGCGAGGCCGTACGCCGTCGCCTCGTTGGGGCCCGAGCCGAGCACGTAGATGATCGGCTCGTCCCTGAGGGCCGCGGCGATCCGGTGGTTCAGGCCCTCCGTCTCGCCGACCGCCTCGAGCAGCACCTCCTGGAGCCGCCCGAGCGTCGCGACTCGGTGTTCGTACTCCTCGGCCGGCATGTCGCCCGTCTCGTGCAGGAGCGCCAGGCCGAGCAGCGCGAGCGTGATGTCCTTGGGGTCCCCCAGGCCGTGGTCCTCGGCCGCCACGTCGTAGGTGAACGCGACGTCGGCGGCTTGGGCCAGGGGGCTCGTCGAGAGCTTGGTGGCGGCGACCACCGTCGCGCCGTGCTCCCGGGCGAACGTCGCGGCCGCCACCGTCTCCTTCGTCGTCCCGGTGTGGGAGACGGTCACGACGAGGGAACCCGCGCCGAACGCTGCCGGCGCGCGGTAGATGAACTCGGTGGCCGGGAACGAGCGCACCGGCAGCTTCGTGGAGCGGCGGTCCAGCAGATACTGCAGGTTCTGCATCGCGATGAGCGATCCGCCGGAGCCGACCAGGTAGACGTTACGGAGGCCGGACCGCGCGACGTCG
>JAJYJR010000386.1 GCA_021789355.1 Chloroflexota bacterium
TGGCGCCGTCTTCCACATCCGCCCTGCCGCCGCGTAGCGGCTGAGCGGTCGCTCCCAGGAGTGATCCCCACCGGCACAATCCGACCGTGCGGGTGCGTGCCCTCGCGGGCGCGGCCTCGCGCCCGCCGCAGGCGAGCGTGGCGGACCGGTCAGGCGAGCCTGCTCGGCGAATCCTCGGCGAGTTCCCAGTCCGGGTCCCGCCCGAGCTCCCACGCGACCATCGGCCGCCCGATGGCACGCTCGAGGGCGCGGAGCGCCTCGGGCGCGCTGGCATAGCTGAGGCGCCAGGCGCGGGCCTGGCTGAGCGTGACCTCGCGGATGACCCCGGCCGCCACGAGCCGCCGCGCCACGGCGTCGCCGCGTCGCACCGGGAGCCCCCGGCGGCGTGCCCATCGGCGGGCCAGCTCGCGCAGGCCCACGGCATAGGTGAGCCGCGTTCCTGCGCGGTGCCCCCGCCGGGGCCGGGCGACGACCGCCGCGGTGTCGTGCAGGTAGAGCGTCAGGTCGAGCGCCAGGAGCAGGTCGGGATCCAGGGCGCCCAGCGTCCCGGCCAGGCGCCAGCCCCGCACGGCGGGCGCGCTGCTCCGCCCGTGCGCGGCCCGTCGGGCGGTGAGGTCCGCCTCGGCGAGCGAGGCGACGATCCAGGCGAGCGAGCCCGCCAAGAGCCAGGCGGCGAGCGCCACGCGGGACGCCGGGTCGGCCCGCGCATACCACGCCTCGAGCAGCACGACGGCGAGGTAGGCCGCCCGCCAGCGGCTCCAGTGCCGCCGTGCCCCCTGCCAGCGCGCCCGAAGGATCTCGTCCAGCGGCCGGAGCACGGGTAGCGGCACCGCGGCCCGCCGCGCACGCTCGCGGGCCGCCCGCAGCCGCCGTCGGGCCGCAGCCAGGCGCGCCTTCCGCTGTCGTCGAGCGTCCACGGGGAGAGCCTGGGAATGCCCGCCGCTCGGGTCAAGGCAGCGGCTCGTCCGCACCCGCCGCCGCCGGCGGGGCACCCCCCTCCCCCACTTGACGCCGTGCGCGTTCCGCCGACAACCAGGAGGGACGGCGCGCCGAGGCGCCAGGCGGACCGCTGTGAGGAGACGGTGATGGACGAGAACCCACGCGAGATCGCGTGTCCGAGCTGCGGGGCGGCCGCCTGGCTGGGCTATACGACCTGGACCCGCGGACCCGGCGGCGACGAGGTGAGCTGCGCCCTCTGCGGGCTGGCGATCCGCTCGGGCGTCATCCGGGGTCCCGGCTTCCCGCCGGAGCCGGACGAGGTCGAGGAGGAGGCCGGGGCCGCGACCCGGGCGGGGCGCGTGCCGGAGGGGCCGGCGTACCTGCGCCCCGACGAGCGGCGCATCCGCCTGGCCGTGCTCGACCTCGACGAGGTGCCGGACCTCCCGGGCATCGGGAACGAGCACGACGTGATCTCGAGCGTGACGATCCGGTTCCGACGCCCGAGGCCCTGAGCGATGGGTGCGCTCGGTCGGACCATCACGCGCTGGGTGATGGGGACCCTCGTCGCGCTCATCCTGATCGGCGGCCTGGCGGCGATCGCCTGGGTGGGACTCGGCCTCGTCGGCCTCCAGATCCCGCCGGGCCTGTACGTGCTGCTGACGGGGGGCACCGTCTTCCTGGCGCTCACCCAGGGGGCCGCCGCCACCCACCGCCCTGCCGCGCCACCGACGCCGCCCCGGCGCGCGCGCAGCGAGAACGACGAACTGCTCGACCTGCTCATTCGCCGCGAGGCGCGCCGCCGCAGCCGCGGGGAGACGGACGACCCCGATGAGCCGGGGGATCGCGGCGCATAGCCGAGCGACCCGACTGAGGGGTGCCGTGTGCGCCGGCCCTGCACCCGCTCCGGACGACCGACGAGTGGCCCCGGACCCCGCACGAGCCAGGCGCAAGGCGTCGGGCACCGGTTCTCCGGGAAGCTGCGCGACGGCAGGCGAACGTCGCCCCGTCAGCAGTCCGACCTGGCTCCCGCGATCCGCTCCCGGTAGGGCTCGAGGAGCCGGCGCAGCTCGTCCAGGCTCACCTCCGCCCCGGATGGCGGCAGGAGGCCGACGGTGCATGCCCCGCTCGGCGCGACCACCACGACCACCATGCCGGCCGGGGTCGCCGCCACCGCGACGTCGGGCTCGATCTCCCGCGCCCACAGGTCGCGGAGAACCATCGGGAGTTCTTCACCGGGCCCGAACCGCCGCCACGCCGGACGCCGGACTCTCTGGAGTGCTTCCATCCTGAACGCTCCTTCGCCGGACGCCTTCGGTCCGGAACGAGCCCCTCCAACGAGGGACGCAGGAGTCTTGGAAGCGTGCACGCTGCCGTCAAGCCCCAGCTCGCGGAGATTCGGACTGGCCACCCGCACCCCCGTACTCCGCTTGGTCAAACCAGCACTCCCACCGGCGGGGAGCGTTCCTAATCCGAGGTCTGGGTGGACCGGCAGGAAGTCCCCGTTCCTCGCGGGGATGCCGTCGGTGCCGCGTACGCCACGCGCTACGCAGCTGGTCGTTGCCTGAGCAAGCCGACGGGGTCCCGGTCGCGGCCTACGGTCCCCGAGAGTCGGAGCAGGCCGTCGCCAACATCCGCGCGGCGGACATGCTGGGTGCGGCGCTTCAGCGGGCGTGGCCCTTGATGCTGCGGGGACGAAGACCGCCTGAGGCGCAGTCCCAGGCCCATGGGACTTCTGCCCTCCGACCGGGGTAGGGTGCCCGCAGCAACTCCTGCACTCGCGCGCGGACGGCAGGCTGTGGGCAGACGACGCGTCCCACACCGCCTCGCCCCAGCAGCCCACCTCAGTGGCGAACACGCCTGCGTCGGTCATGGGGACGAGATCGAGGATCATCACGGCAGGAAGAAGGCGACGGCGGGGGCGGGGTCCTCGTCGCCGCGAGCGTCCTCGATCAGCCGTATCGCGCGGCCATCACAGCCTGGGTGGTGGCGGGCTCGGCCGCCTGGCTGGCTGTCACGGGGCCGAGCACGATCGGGCGCGCCAGATCCGCCGACACGACGCCAGTGGCCTGCCGGCGGTCCATGGGTGGCGCCTGATCATGGTCCGGCACGGGGGCGTGAGGCTCCCAGGAGCACAGACCCCGACTTGCCACGCGCGCGAGTCATCCTTCCGACCATGGAGGCAAACGGCGTCGCATAGGAGTTTCGTACCGGCCACCACTAGTACTAGTGGTGCCACGACGACTTCGCCCCTCGACAAAGGGGCCGACCGCGAAGATGCTCCGGTCTCGGCAGCCACGCGTCCGCCGGCCTCGAGCAAAGGAGACAGGAGATGATGAGCAACAGACCGGCGACCGCACCGATGGACGCTACCTGGCTCGCGCTGTCTGGGGAGAGGGCAGACGTCCACGAACTGGCGCGCATCATGGTCTGGGTCGCCAGCGAGCGGCGTGCTCGCCGCGTGGCAGCCGCGATCGTCGCCTACTGTCGGCGAACCGGACTGGTCTCCGGACAGCTGACAGAGGCCGTGCCAGCGCGTGACGATCTGGACCCGCAGTTCAACAAGGACAACCGACGCTGGATGGTCGTCTCCGGTCCTCACACCCTCATGCGCGACGGATCGTTCCGACCGTGAAGGCGCTTGCGCGTCTGTGACCATCGGTCATGTCGTCCGGACTCGAGATTGGCAGAGAGGGCTGCCTATCTCACCGGGACGCACGAGCCGACCGACGGTGGTTGACACGGGCGCCAGGTCGCCGATCCTCGTGCACCGCCGACCGACCCGCCTCATCTCGAGGCGACCGTCGGCGGCCCCCCACGGGAGGCGACAGGCGATGCCAGCGAAACCACGCTCCATGTATCTCGATCCCTACCTGGCCGACTCGGCGCAGCGGGTGCTGCGGGGCGGACGTCCGCTTGCGCCGGCCACCTACCTCGCCTACCAGCTGCATGGCTGGGCGCGGAACCATGGCTACCTCTACCGACGTGCGCTCATGCGCGCGCTCGACGAGGAGATCCGACAGGGCCGCGCGGTGACCGTCCGCTCGGCCCACGGCGCCGTGGGCTACGCGCCGACGGCGATCGCCGCCTGATCGCAGGGCCACGCGACCGCCGAACGCGTGCGACGGCGTACCCGCGCCATTCCGGCGAGGCGCCGAGGAGCCGGGGCCCCGCTCCGGTCCGTCTCGATGGGCGCTCCGGGCGCGCACACCTCCGGACGCGTGGCGTCGCCGAGCCGGCCAGCGCCCTGCGTCAGGCGGCCGTCGCCCAGTGCTCCGAGAGGACCTCGGCCTGCTCGAGGACCGTGAGGGTGGCCCGCTCCTGCTTGTCGGGCGGGTAGCCGTGCTTGCGCAGGATGCGCTTGACCAGGACCCGCAGGTGGGCGCGGACGTTCTCCCGGACGGTCCAGTCGATGGTGACGTTGGCCCGCACCGACTCGACCAACTCGCGCGCGATGGCCCGCAGCGCATCGTCACCGAGCACGGCGACCGCGCTGTCATTGGTCTCCAGGGCGTCGTAGAAGGCCAGCTCGTCCGCCGAGAGCCCGAGCGTCTCGCCGCGGGCGTCGGCGGCACGCATCTCCCGGGCCAGCGCGATCAGCTCCTCGATCACCTGCGCCGTCTCGATGGCGCGGTTCTGGTAGGCGTGCAGGGCGCGCTCGAGCATGGCGGCGAACGAGCGAGCCTCCACCACGTTGCGCCGGGAGCGGGCCCGGATCTCGCCCGCGAGCAACTTCTGCAGCAGCTCGACCGCCACGTTGCGCTGGGGCAGCTCGCGCACCTCAGCGAGGAACTCGTCGGAGAGGATCGAGATGTCGGGCTTGCGCAGACCGGCCGCGGCGAAGATGTCGACGATCTCGTCGCTGACCACCGCGCGCGACACGATCTGGCGGATGGCGTGGTCGAGCTCCTCGTCGCTGCGCCGCTCGCCGGGCGCACCCTTGACGAGCACCGCGCGCACCGCCTGGAAGAAGCCCACGTCGTCGCGCACCGCGAGCGCCTCATCGGACGGCACCGCGAGCGCGAATGCCCGGGAGAGCTCGGCCACCGCGCGCAGCAGGCGTGCCTTGCCATCGGGGAGGGCAAGGATGTGTTCCTGCGCCTGCGGGAGGAGCGAGACCCGCTCCGGCGCACTGCCGATGGTCCAGCGCGACCAGTCGAGGCCGTGGAAGAGCCCCCGGCAGATCTCGACCTTCTCGCGCATCACGGCGATCGCCACGGCCTGGTCGAGTGCGGTGTCACCCGTGCCGCCCGACTCGGTGTAGACCGCGAGTGCCTGGCGCAGCTCGTCGGCGAGCCCCAGATAGTCGACCACGAGCCCACCCGGCTTGTCACGGAACACACGGTTCACCCGCGCGATCGCCTGCATCAGGCCGTGCCCGCGCATCGGCTTGTCGAGATACATCGTGTGGAGCGAGGGGGCGTCGAAGCCGGTCAGCCACATGTCGCGCACGATGACGACGCGGAAGGGATCGGCCGGGTCGCGGAAGCGCTGCGCGAGTGCCTCGCGGCGGGCCTTGTTCCGGATGTGCGGCTGCCAGTCGAGCGGGTCGGCCGCAGAGCCCGTCATGACCACCTTGAGCGCGCCCGCGTCGTCGGTGTCGGCGGTCCACTCGGGGCGCAGCGCGGCGATCTCGCGGTACAGCCCGACCGCGATGCGCCGGCTCATGGTGACGACCATGGCCTTGCCGTCCATGGCGTCGAGCCGGTTCTCGAAGTGCGCCACGAGGTCGCGGGCGACCAGGTGCAGCCGATGCTCGGCGCCGACCACCGCCTCGAGCTGCGCCCACTTCGACTTCAGGCGTTCCTTGCGCTCGACCTCCTCGCCCTCGGTGGCCTCCTCGAAGTCGGGGTCGATGCGGGGGCGCTCGGACGCCGCCAGGTCGAGCTTGGCGAGGCGGCTCTCGTAGTAGATCGGGACGGTCGCCCCGTCGGCCACCGCGCGCCCGATGTCGTAGACGCTGATGTAGTCGCCGAAGACCGCCCGGGTGCTCGCGTCGGTGGTCTCGATGGGGGTGCCGG
>JAJYJR010000387.1 GCA_021789355.1 Chloroflexota bacterium
GCCGCACGGAGTGCTGTCTCCTCCGCGGCCCGGATCGCGCGCCGGACCGGGGCGAGGCTGCTCGCCGCCATGCTGAGCTTGCGGATCCCGACGCCGACCAGGGCAAGGGCGGCGACCGGGTCGCCGGCCATCTCCCCGCACACCGACAGCTCGATCCCGGCCCGTTCGGCCCGCTCCACCGCCTCCCGCACCAGGCGCAGCAGCGCGGGGTGGAGCGAATCCTGGTAGCGGCCCAGGCCCGGGTTGCCGCGATCCACGGCGAGCGTGTACTGCAGCAGGTCGTTGGTGCCGAGACTCGCGAAGGCAAGGCTCGGGAAGTAGCTGTCGCCGACCAGGATGGCCCCCGGTATCTCGAGCATCACGCCGAGCTCGATCGCCGCGTACGGCTCGCGCCGGGCTTCCAGCTCTTCGCGCGCCTGCCCGGCGAGCGACAGCAGCGTCGCGGCATCGCCCGCGTCCGCGACCATCGGCGCCATGATCTTGATCGGCCCCGCCACCGCCGCTCGCATGGCCGCGCGCAGCTGCGCCAGGAAGATGCCGGGCCGGGTCGCGGCGAGGCGCAGGGCGCGCACGCCCAGGAACGGGTTGGCTTCCGGCGCCACCGGCAGGTACGGGATCGGCTTGTCGCCGCCCACGTCGAGCAGCCGGATCGTGACCGGGTACGGGGCGAACGCCTCCGCGGCGGCGCGGTAGGCGGCCACCTGCTCGTCCTCGGATGGCTCGGTGGGGCGCTCGAGGAACAGGAACTCGGTGCGGAACAGGCCGACGCCATGGGCGCCCAGCTCCACGGCCCGGGACGCCTCCGCGGGCGTCCCGATGTTCGCGAGCAGGGTGATCTCGACGCCGTCGCGGGTCACGGCCGGCAGCGACGCCTCGCTCCGCGCCTCCGCGTCCGCGCGGCGGGAGCGCTCGGCCCGTACCTCGAGCTCACGGGCAGTGGCGGCATCGGGGTCGAGGAAGACCTCGCCGGTGCCCCCGTCGATCGCCATCTCGCCGGGGCCCAGCGCCGCGAGGAGCCCCTGCACACCCACGACGGCCGGGATGCCGTACGCACGGGCCAGGATGGCCGCGTGGGCGGTCGCCGATCCGGACTCGAGCGCGAACCCGAGGAGCCGCTCGCGGGGGAGCGTCGCGGTCACCGACGGGGGCAGATCCTCGGCCACGACGATGCCCGGCACGTCCAGGTGCGGCGGTGCGGCGTCGGGGATCCCGGCGGCGCGCCGGGCGATCCTCATCGCGACGTCGCCGACGTCGGCCGCGCGGGCCGAGAGGAGCTCGTCACCGAGAACGCGGAGCTGCTCGGCCAGGTCGCGGCCCGCGTCGAGGATGGCGCCGACGGCATCGACGTGGCGCTCCTCGATGGCCTGCTCCGCCAGGGACGAGAGGGCCGGGTCGAGCGCCATCTGCGCCTGGGCGCCGAAGATGGCCCCCTCGTCGGGGTGCCCGTCGGCGGTGATGCGATCGGCCAGCGCGTCGAGTTCTGCCGCGGCGGTCTCGGCGGCCGAGGATAGCCTGGCGCGTTCGGCGTCGATCTCGGCGGCCGCGATCGACCGCGCAGCCGGCTCACGGGCCGGTTCCACGCGGATCCACGGGCCCCTCGCGACGCCGCTCGAGGCCGGGGTGCCGGACAAGGTGCGCATTGGCCGATTGTGCTCTGTCCGCGACGCCTCGTGGGCGGCGATCGGCGGCGGGTGGGCGGGGCGACGAGCCCGGGCGCTGGGCGCGCCGGGCATTGGGCCCGGGGCGGAGCGTCAGCGGGCGCCGGGCGGGCGGCCGAACCGTCGCTCCGTGCCGGCGAGCAGGCGGGCGATGTTGTCGCGATGGAAGACCCAGATCAGCAGCGGCCCCGCGACCGCGTAGCCGTAGTAGACGGGCGGCTGGCCCGTGAGCGCGGCGATCGCGGCGAGCCCCACGCCCGCCGTGGCGGAGCCCGTCAGAGACGCCAGCGACGAGTAGCGGCTGGCCAGGAACACGACCGCGAAGACGGGGATGATCAGCAGCGCGACGATCGGCTGAATCACCATGAGACCGCCGAACCCGGCCGAGACACCCCGCCCGCCCTGCATGCCCAGGAACGGCGAGCGGCTGTGCCCGACGATGGCGGCGAGGGCGGCCAGGATCTCGACCACGGCCCCGGCGCCGACGAGCCGGGCGATCAGCACCGCGGCGATGCCTTTGCAGATGTCGAGGAAACCCGAGAGCACCGCGAAACGGAGCCCCAGCGCTCGCGCCACGTTGGCGCCGCCGGTGTGACCGCTCCCGATCGATCTGGGGTCCGGCCCCCCGGCCAGCCGGGCGACGATGACCCCCCAGGGGATCCCGCCGATGAGGTACGCAACCACTACGACCGCGACGGCCCGGACCACGGTTCCCACATCCATCGCCGGCGAGTATACGGTGCAGCCCGCGCGCGCCCCGCTGGACGCGTCGGTGGCCCTGCCCGGCGGGCAGCGATGCCGTCAGCCGCTCGACCGGCCGTCAGCCGCTCGCCAGCGACCCGACCAGCGCCGACACCAGGCGGTCCGGGTGTCCCCGGAACCACGCCCGCCGCTCGGGATCGGACGCGACCTCCTCGACCAGCCGGGAGAGCGTGGCGTTGACCGGCGCCTCGACGCCCATCCGCGCGGCCGCGGCGGCCACCGCGCCGTTGAGCCATGCCACCTCGGTCGGGCCGGGACCCCGGAGCACGGCGATCCGGAGGGAAGGCATCTTGCCGCCGCGCGCCCGACCCAGGATGCGCGCCAGCACGGGGCGGCCGAGCACGGCCGGCAGCCGAAACGCCCGCGCCAGCAGCGTGACGTCGGCGCCGGGCAGGGCCACCGGCCGCAGACGGAGTGCCGCCATCACGGCCAGCGCCTCGAGCTCCTGTCTGCGCTCGATCTCATACAGCCCACGGTCGGCGTAGACCGTGGAGACGTCGAGGTCGAGCAGCGCACTCGTGGCGTTCCCCACCAGGTTGCCGAGCAGCTTCGACCATTTCATGGCGGCCGCGTCCGGGTACACGGCCGCGCGCAGGCCGCCCGCGCGGAACGCCTCGGCCAGCGACGCCACGAGCTCGTGGACCTCCCCGTCAACCGGCGCGAGGCCGATCCCGCCACGGTTCAGCCACAGCGCCTGACCGTCGGGTCCGAGGCCCGCCGCCGCGGTCAGCGACGCCGCGATCAGGCCGGCCCCGGGGCGCCGCCCCGCCACCAGCTCTTCTGCTCCGATCCCGTTCTGGACCGTGACCGCGGGGACCCCGGGCACGCCGCGCAGCACGTCGGTCGCGCCATCGAGATCGAACCGTTTGACCGCCAGGATCGCCACATCGAGGTCGCCCGGCAGGCCAGCCGTGCCGGCACGCCGCTCCACCTCCACCGTTCGGCGGCGCTCGCCGGGGCCGACGAGCTCGAGCGTCGTCGCTGCCGGCCGTTCCGGGCCAGTACGGCCCACGAGGATCACGGCGTTGCCGCCCTCCGCGAGGCACCCGGCGAGCAGGCGGCCAACCGAGCCCGCCCCGACCACCGCGATCCGCATCGGCCGCCCTGGTGGCGTCGCGTCAGTCGGCAACGTGCTTGTCGTACGAGGCGGCCGCCTCGGCGGTCCCATGCACGGTCTCGAGATCGTCCCCCACGCTGGCCTGGACCGCGGCGAAGACCGCGCCCTCGACGAGCGGACCGCCGCTCACCCGGACGCGCGCCGCGAGTGCAGGATCGAGCAGGCTCTCCAGGGCGAACCGGGTGGCATGGACCGCACCGTTGAAGTCGACCACCACGACGACGCCGGCCCCTGCGTCGGCCGCCTCGATCGCCGCCGCGATGCGCCCCGGGTCTTCGCCGAGCGTGCCGTCGGCCGCGCCGCCGGCCGCGATCACCCGGACGTCCGGCGCCTGCTCGCGAGCCATCTGGAGCGCCAGCTCGACGATCCCCTCGGCGACGCGCACCGAGTGGGACGCTACCACCACGCCGACGAGCGGCACCGGCCCCCCTGCCGCCGCGCCGCCCGTCGCGCCCTCCCCCACCGCGCTCACGGGTGGGTGACCAGGATGGCCAGGAGCGCCACGCCGTACACGATCGTGGCGAGCCAGACCACGACGAACGCGCGTGTCACGATTCGTTCGGCGCGGGCGCTCAGCCCGAAGTCGAAGATGACGGCGCGGAGCCCGAGCAGGCCGTGCCAGCTGACGACCACCAGGAACAGCGTCTCCAGCGGCAGGATGACCGGGTTCGTGATGTAGGCGATCACCTGCTGGTAGTCGCGCAGCCCGCCCTGCACCACGAAGTGGTTCGCGATCATGTGCAGCGTGAGGAGCACCAGCACGAGGGCTCCGGTGATCGCCTGCCATGCCCAGCCCACGCCGGGCAGCGTGTCGCGCTCCTCGGGCGCCCACCGCCCGGGAAGCTCCCGCGCGCCTCCCGGTGCGGCGCCCAACTCGTCGCTCCGTCCCGCCATCGCCTCAACCCCCGTGGCTGATGAACATCAGCGTGCCGATCAGCAGCACGATCGCCCCGATCGTACCGAACGCGCCCAGCAGCGCCTTCTGCCGGCTCACCACCAGTCCGAACCCGACCAGGGTGACACGGATCCCGTTCAACCCGTGGACCAGGAGGCCGGTCAGCAGCACCACGTCAAGGATCAGGACCACCGGGTTCAGGAACCAGTTCTTCAGCAGCGAGTCCCATGCGCCCGGGCCGGCGGCCAGCTGCGAGAGGACGATCAGGTGCAGGTAGAGATAGAAGAGCACCCCCAGCCCGGCGACGCGATTGAGAACGAACGCCCACCCGCCCAGCCGGCGCCCGCGGACGTCGACCCAGCCGGCGACGCCCCGGCGGCGGGCCCGGGAGGGGGCAGCCGGGTCGCGGTGGGCGATGGGCCCGGGTGATGAGGTCCGGTCGGCGGGCGCGGTTCGGTCGGTCATCGCCGCGCCTCCACTGGCTGCGCGAGCAGCGCCCCCCAGCGACGCCCGATCAGCGAGCGGCGCAGTTGCATGATGTGGCCCGCCGGATCCACGCTGGACGGGCACGCCTCGCTGCACTCGAACGCCACGTGGCAGCGCCAGGCGCCGTGGGGGTCATCCGCCAGGCCGAGCACGAACGGGACGTCCCCATCTCGCGGTTCCTCCCGCACGCGATCGGCGGCCGCGAGCGCCGCGGGCCCCAGGTAGTCGGGGTCGGTGGATGCGATGGGGCAGGCCGATACGCAGATCCCGCACTCGATGCAGTCCTCGTAGCGCAGCGGCTGCGCGATGCCCGGTGCGGCATGGGCCCCGGGCACCAGCTCGCTCTCGCGGACCAGGGGACGTTCCACCGCGTTGAACCGCGCATAGAAGGGTCCCATGTCCACCACGAGGTCGCTGATCAGCGGTGCGTTGTCCAGCGGTTCGACCGTCACCTCGCCGGCGCGGAGCTCGCGCACGTTGGTCACGCACGCGAGGACCTCCCGGCCGTTCACCTTCATGCCGCACGTCCCGCACGAGGCGTGGAAGCACGAGTGACGGAGGGTGAGGCTGGGGTCCTTCGTACGGCGGATTGCGGTCAGCGCATCCAGCACCGTGGTGCGCGGCCCCGGCTCGACCTCGAAGCGGTCGTGGTGGGGTGCGGCGTCGCCCTGCTTGTAGCGATGCACGCGGAAGGTGACGGACTCGCTCATCGGCCTATGCAGCGTAATAGGCCGTGTGCGGCAGCAGGATGGTATCGCGCGTCCGGCAGGGCGCGTCGATCCCGAGCTTGCCGCAGATGACGTTGGCGGTCGCCTCCGCCATGGCGCGGGCGGTGGTCGCCTTGCCCCCGGAGATGGTGACGAAGCCCTCCACACCGTCCTGCTCCAAGTGGTCGAAGCACTTGAAGGTGCGGCTGAGCTCGCGCCCCGTGGACGCCCCGCGGGACCCGATCAGCGGGCGGGCCGCCGACCAGGCCTGGCGGAACGGCGCGGACCGGACCGCCGGGATCAACCT
>JAJYJR010000388.1 GCA_021789355.1 Chloroflexota bacterium
TCTCCCAGTCCCAGTGGTCGATGTGCAGGACCGGACAGACCTCCTCGAGCTCGAGGGCCACCTCCCAGCCGTACCGCTCGGACGCGGCGCAGAACGCCGCCTCGAGCGCGTGGAAGGCAGGGTCGTCCGCGCGCAGACGGCGCAGGTCCACCACGTCCCAGTCGTCGGAGCCGTGCAGCAGGTCGGGGCCCGCGGCGAGTGCCTCGACCACGGCCGCGGCCACGTCGGGGAGGTCGGCCGGATCGCACAGGAGGGTCGCGTAGTCGGCGTGGTAGCTGGCCGCGAAGAAGACGGCCTTGGCGCGGTCCGGCACGGGCGTGAGGGCCGTCCGGGAGGCATGGCGGATCGCGGTGCGGAGGATCGCGTCGTCGGGCTCGACCTCGTGGCGGTGCATGAGGGGGGCGATGCCGACGATGGCGGCGGGGTCGAGCGGCGGGACGGGGGCGTGGGGGGCGGCAGCAGGAGCGGGGGCGGCGTGGGTGGTGGCGGCGTGGGCGGTGGCGGCGTGGGCGCTGGCGGCTTGGGCGCTGGCGTCCGGGGCCGATGGGTCTCGCTCGCCGTCGGTCCCCGCACCGGCTCCGTCGGCCGCCAGGCACACCATGTAATCCTCGTGCGCGGCCTCGCCGTAACCGTCCCACCACGCGCGGTGGAACTCCCAGCGGCTGAACGGCGTGGCGCAGGCCGTCACGGCCAGCAGCCGGTCCCACGCCTCGCGCGGGATGGCATCGAACGGGACGCGTCGGGCGATCAGCCGGGGATGGGGGCGAACGCCTGGCCCAGTGGATCCGGCGGCGGCTGATTCAGCGGCGCCGTCCGTCGGCACGGCAGCTTCGGCGCATGGGGTGATGGGTGGCGTCACGGGGGCGAGCGGTACCTCGACAGTCTCGCCCGGAGGATAGCGCAGGTGCCGCCGAGGCTCGTTCGCGGCTCAACGATACCTGTCGACCCCTCCGAAACATCGGAGGGGTCGACTCCCAGTACGGATGCCGGTCAGGCGGTCAGACCTACTTCACCAGCTCGACGCCGAGCGATGTATAGGAGCCGCCCGGGTTTGTCGAGGTCGGCCCTAAGAAGAACTCCTGGCGCCACACGCCTGATAGGTCCTTGCCGCCGTTACACCCGGTGATCTGGAACCCCGCGTACCCGACGATGTGATACCACGCGTTCGACCCGGTGCCGCCGGCCGTATCCCAGACAGGGACGGTGACCACGACGTCGTTGTTGATGTAGTAGTTGCAGGCGGTGCCAACATCCACCTTGTTGCCGGGCAGGCTGCCTATGCGGTCGAGGCTGCCGGCCACTCCAACCTGGGAGCAACACCCGTAGCTGAGGCTGGGAGGGCCGATCTCCGAGATCAGGAACTGGCTGTTGTTGCCGCAGCCAGGCGGCTCCGAGCCACCGTAGTACGTGCTGCTCTGGCCCAGCCCGTAGCCGTCGCATCCGAACTTGAGCCATCCGAAGCCGCCTGGAACGTTCAGGTTACCGGGGGTGAGGTTCTGCGGATAGCACGGACTGGTCGGATCCGTGCTGACCGCGCCGGAGCAGAATGGGTAGGTCTGGAAGAAGGACAACGAGATTCCGGCAGGGAACACGTTGCTTCCCGGCGAGCCGGCAGCATACCCACCCTTGGCCGTCGCGCTCGCCGAGGCAGTCCAGCGGTTGACCCCCATGATCCCCAGGAAGAACGGCCGCCAGCTGCGGCTGGCACCCACCTGCACCCCGGCCGTGCCGGCGGGGATCGTGCCGTTACCCACGTAACTCGCACTCGACCCGGCGCTCGGAACGATCGAGCCGTTGCTGCCGACGTACTGTGGGCTCCCCGCGACTCCGAAGGTGATAGGGGCCGCGCCGTTGGCCGCCATGGCCGTGGTGATGGCGGCCTTCACGTTCGCGTCGGTGCCGTTGACCGTGTCGCCGGTGACCCACTCGGCGACGACCCGGGCGCCTGCCATGGCCGCGAAATCGGCCGCGTTCTGGGCATCCCGGCGCTGGGAGAGCGCGTACCCACCGTCGATCACGAGACCCACGACCAGGATGATCGCCGTGATGGCGCCGGCAAAGAGGACCAGTACCTGTCCGCCCTCAGTCTGCCGACCCTTCCGTCGCTTGGTCATCGTCGCGTCTCCTAGTTGCTGACCATCGTGGCCGAGCCGGAAGTCGTGATCGTTCCGAGCTGACTCAGGCCGGGCGTGAACGGTGTGAAGGTCAGGACCACGCGGACGGAAATCAGGTTTCCGGGTGCGCCCGTGCCCGCCGTCGTCCCGACCGTTCCAGTGCACGCGGTCCCCGTGGTCCAGTTACCTGTGGGGGCGGTGCCGGTCGCCGGGTCGCAGCTGATGTAGAGGTTGGCGCTGCTGATCGAGGCGAACGGCGCGACCATCCGGTTCGCCGCCGCGAGGACGTCTGCCTGCAGGGCAGCTGCCGTGGCCGGGCACACCGGGCCGCCGGTAGTACCGCAGCTCGGGTCGGTCGAGCCGATCCAGCTAGCCTCCACCGCGCCGAGGCGTGCGCCCTCGCGCGCGGCCTGGGAAACGACACTATTCATGTACACGAACCGGGCGGTGTCGAGCAGGCCGAAGAGCATGACCACGAAGATCGGGAGCACGAGGGCGAATTCGACCAGGGTCTGCCCGCGCCCGGATCGCCGGCGACGGGTGCTGGCGCCTCGCACGTAACTGCTGCCGTTCATTGCGTGCTCGAGTAGGGCAGCGAATTGCCGGCAGCGTTCGTGACGACCAGCGTCACCGTGTGCTTGCTGTTGTCGTGGTAGGTGTACGTCGGGTTCTGAGCGTTGCTCATGGTGCCGTCGCCGAAGTTCCATGCCCAGATGGTGATGGGGCAGTTGCTTGGGTCGGTGACTGTTGACGTGTCAGTGAAGGTGAACGTCTTGCTGTTCGTTCCTGTTCCCTGCACGACCGTGAACGACGCCGTCGGAACGGTGCACTGTCCCGCGTACGTGCCGATCGTGACCTGCTGATAGGCCGTGTTCTGGCCGCACTGATTCGTCACAGTCAGAGCAACCTGGTACGTTCCGTCATCCGTGTACGTGTGGTTCGTCGACGTGGCGGTTCCGACATCGGTGTTGCCGTCACCCCAGTCCCAGTTGTAGCCCGAGATGTTCCACGTGCCGCTGTTCGGCGTGGATGCGGTCGGATTCGTGGTGATGGTGTTGCCGTTGACGACGACCGTGAAGGACGCGGTCGGTGGGATGCAGCCGGTGGGCGGAGTGCCCCCCGTCGACGCGGTGTAGAAGAGCACCGCAGCCGTGGCCGACGCCCCGAGGTTGAGGTTGTTGTTGAACAACCCGTTGACCATGGGCGTGAGGAACGTGAACGGCTCCGTGATACCGACCGTGACGGTGTTCCCGGGCCCAAGCCCGCCGGCAGCGGCCGAACACGAGATTGGTGCTCCGGTGGCGTCCTGGCAGGTCACCGTGGGCGCCGATATGGAGCCCGCTCCGGCCTGCGACTGCACGTTCGTTTCCTGCAAGATGTGTGTCTGGATTTCCGATGTGTAGGACGGGTTCGTGGCGGCATATGCCGCACCCTCGCGCGCGGCGTTGTTGATCTCGATGTACGAGAAGAACAGCCGACCGACATCAGCCGCGATCAGAAACAGCAGCAGAAAGGCGGGCAGGATGAGGGCAAACTCAACGAGGGCCTGACCGCGGGAGCGGTCGGGTCGGCGGTCGAGAATCCGTCCTGTGAGGCGCGGGGCGCTGGGTTTCATGACAGGCTCGATTTCGCGTCACGGGCCTTAAGGGGGACATTGCATCGCCGGGGTACTTCCGATCGCCGACAGGGCCCAGAAGGTACCGGCCCGAGCAGGTGACCTGTCATCAGGGCCGGCCGGCACACAGCCCGCGCAGAGGCCGATCTGTTACGGGCGGCTGCGCCAGCCCCCATCCGACCACCTGCTACCCTTCCGTTCGATGAAGGGCCTCGTGCTGGCAGGCGGGACGGCGACGCGCCTCTACCCCCTTACGCTCGTCACCAACAAGCACCTGCTGCCCGTCTTCGACCGCCCCATGATCGACTACCCCATCGAGACCCTGGCCGGCATGGGCATCCGCGACGTGCTGGTGATCGTGGGCGGCAAGAGCGTCGGGGACATCGTGGAGCTGCTGGCCGACGGGAACGCCTTCGGGCTCGACCTTACCTACCGCTTCCAGCGCGGCGCCCTGGGCATCGCCCACGCGATCGGGCTGGCCCGGCGCTTCGTGGGGGACGACCCGTTCTGCACGGTCCTCGGCGACAACGTGCTGCTGGGCGAGCCGCTGGAGAACGTGGCAGAGGCGTTCGAGGCGAGCGACTTCGGCGCGGGCACTCTCCTCTACGAGGTGCCCGACCCGCGTCGCTTCGGGGTGGCCGAGTTCCGCCGGCCGGACGGCTCAGCGGCCGACGGCACCCGCGAGGACGACGTGCTGGTGGGCTTCGAGGAGAAGCCAGAGCACCCGAAGTCGCACTTCATCCCGATCGGCGTGTACTTCCTGCGGCCCGACGTGTTCGATGTCATCGAGCGGCTGGTGCCCTCGGCGCGCGGCGAGTTCGAGATCACCGACGTGCTCAACCACTACCTGGCGCACGGCGGGATCTTCTGGCGGCGCTACGGGGGCCGCTGGACCGACGCCGGCACGGTAGACTCGCTGATGGCGGCGACCCAGCTGGCGGCCGACGATGCGGCGCGCGGCGTGCTGCCGCGGCCCCGCGGGGTGGACGGCCCGCGATGAGGGCCAGACCGCCCGCGATGAGCCCGACCCCCCGACATCGCGCCGGCTCCGGCCGCGTCCTGGCCCCCGAGCGACCCGCGACGCGCACCATGTCGGCTGCCTCGCCCGACCCCGTCGATCCGGGACCGGCCCCCCGACGGAGCGCCGCCCCCCGCCCGACCCCCCGTCGCCAGCGGACCGGCGATCGCGCCTTCCATTCGCTCCTCGTCACCGGCGGCGCCGGGTTCATCGGCAGCGCCTTCGTCCGCAACCTCCTCCGCGCCGACCCCGAGGTCATCGTTACCGTCCTGGACAAGCTGACCTACGCCGGCAACCCCGCCAACCTGGCCCCCTGCGAGGACGACCCCGACCAGGCCGGCCGCTTCCGGCTGATCGTCGGGGACATCGCCGACCCCCTCGCCGTCGCCCCCCTCGTCGCCGACGCCGACGCCGTGGTCAACTTCGCCGCCGAGTCGCACGTGGACCGCAGCATCCACGACCCCACCGCGTTCCTCCGCACGGGGGTGCTCGGCGTGCACACCCTGCTCGAGGCCGTGCGTCGCGCCGACCACCCGGTGCGCTACCTGCAGGTCTCCACCGACGAGGTCTACGGCGAGGTGCCGGAGGGCGCCAGCACCGAGGACGCCCCGCTGCGCCCCCGCAGCCCCTACGCGGCGGCCAAGGCCTCCGGGGACCTCCTGGTCCGCAGCTACGTGATCACCCACGGCATCGACGCGGTGATCACGCGCGGGTCCAACACCTACGGTCCCTACCAGTACCCCGAGAAGGTGATCCCGCTCTTCGTGACCAACGCGATCGACGGACAGGCGCTCCCGCTCTACGGCGACGGCCTGCAGCGACGCGACTGGATCCACGTGGACGACCACGCGGCCGGGATCGAGCTGGTGCTGCGCCGGGGCCAGCCGGGCGCCGTCTACAACATCCCGGGGGTGACCGAGCTGACCAACCTGGAGCTGACGCGCCGGATCCTGGCGCAGCTCGGCCGCGGGGACGACCTGATCCGGCACGTGGAGGACCGCCCCGGCCACGACCGGCGCTACAAGATGGATGGGGCGCGCATCGCGGCGCTCGGCTGGTCGGCGCAGGTGCCGCTGGAGGACGGGCTGGCGGCCACGGTGCGCTGGTACCGCGAGCACGAGGACTGGTGGCGGCCCCTGAAGTCGGGCGAGTGGCGCGGCTACTACGCCCGCCAGTACGGGGCG
>JAJYJR010000389.1 GCA_021789355.1 Chloroflexota bacterium
GGATGCGACGTTATCGGGTCATGGGAGTGCGCGACCGGCGTCGGCTGCACGCGCCACAAGGAGCGGGGATTGTCGCGGCCATCGCCGTGCTCGTCACGGTCGTCGGCCTGGCCATGATCGGCGGCTTCGTCTTCCTCGAGACCCAGCTCGAGCCCGTCGGCGGGGCGTTCGGGATCCCGACCCGCATCCCGCTCTGCGGGCGCCAGTTCGAGGCGTCGCGCGATACGGCGCGCCGGTACACGCTGGCCGAGATCGAGGCAGCCGTCGCACCCGAGCGGCCGATCGTGCTCGAGCCGACCATCGGCGAGCTCCCCGTGCTCGGGCTGTTCGAGTCGCACCCGACCCCGCCCGGCATGGCCGCCTGCGACACGCGCATCTTCCTGCACGTGGGCCCCGACTCGTACCTGCCCTACGGGTTGGCGGGGAGCGGGTAGACGTGGAGGACGAGCGGCGGCCTGCGATGAACGAACACGGCGTGGCCCGGGACCCTCGGCGGCGACATGTGGAGCTCGCGGTCATCGGCATCTTCGTGCTGCTCGCCGTCACAGGTTGTGGCGTGTCGGTGCCTGCGCCAGCCGCGAGCTGTGCCGGGGCGACGGCCAGCGGCAGTTGCGCGAGCGCGCCTCCCTCGGCCCCGCCGGGCGCGCTCTCGCGCGAAGCGGCCATCGCCGCGGCGAGACGTGTCGGCCCTCGGGGAGACGGCGCGCCGAGCGTCGCATGGGCCACGATCCAACGCGACCCGTTCAGCTCGTCCGAGCCGCACGCACGAGTCGTCTGGGTCGTCCGCCTGGAAGGGTCTGTCGCTGCGTCGCCGTGCGGAGCGGCGAGGAGGTGAGGATCCCTTCGGGGTGCGAGGCGTCGCGAGGATGCACGACGCGATCGTGACGCCGGAATGTCCGGGACTGCCGACTGTGGACGTTATCGAAGTGGCATGGCATCGGGAGGCGGGACGGTGAGCACAGTGGTCGGTGGCCGGATGCGAATGGCAATCGGCCTCGCCGTGACGGCGCTCACGACGCTCGTCGCGTTCGGGCTGATGGCCATTCTCGTGCCGCCGATGCTCTGGCCGGATCGGCCGGTCCCACCGTCCCTCGCCGCCTTCGTGCCCGCGGCTCGGCAGCAGCTCTGGTCCGAGGCCACCGATAGCTTGCGCCTGCCGCTTCATCTCACGTTCCGCGAGGCCCGCTGCTCGCCAAACGGGTCTGTCGCGCTGATCTTCGAGGAGCACCGCCCCCCGTACACCGAGACCCGCTTCGCCTACGCCCTGCGCGGCTCGATGCCCACGGCAGTCGACGATTCCTGGGGCGGCGGCGCCGGAATCGCCGGGTCCGTGCTCGACGACAGCGAGTTCATCAACCAGATGGGACCCGACTCGACGGCGTGCGGTGGCTGATCGCCGCGCGGGCGCAGACCGGCCGCACGGCGCACCTGCCGCTCGGCGACCGGCGGGAGGTCGCACGGCCGTTGACCGGCGACGCATGACGGGCGACAGTCACCTCGATTATGGAGGCCTCCGCATGTGGCGGTGTGTGTCGCTTGTGCTGCTCCTGGCGACGCTCGCGGGTTGTGCGAACACGGGCACGTCGTGGTCGTTCACGTTCTCGGACGCCACGCCACCTGCGCCTCTGGTCCAGGTGCTTCCCCACGCCGTCGCCGCGCTCGACGCGCAGCATCTCGTCGTCGTCGGGACGGACGCCGCGAACGCGAGCCGTGGCGCCATCGCGGTGAGCGCCGATGGCGGCCGGACGTGGGCGAGCCGGAGCCTGCCGACCCCGCCTCTCAACGGGGTCGCGCTGAACGGCGGCGCGGTGCTCGTCACGGCGGACTGCGCGCAGGCGGGCGGCCCGGGCTGCGTCTGGAGCAGCACCGACGGCGGCCAGACGTTCGCCGACCTCACCCAGATCCCGCGCCTCGTGCGTCCCGCCCTGTCCGACGCGCACACGGCATGGCTCCTCACACCGCCCGTGCCCGGACAGGTCTCGACCCTCTGGCGGGTCACCGTGCCGTCGGGCGCGTGGGCGCAGACGAGCCCCTGGTGCCTGGACGCCGCCACGCCGTCGGCGATCGGGATCGTCTGGACCTCGCCGACCGACGGCTGGATGGCCTGCTCCGGGGAGCCGATCGCCGGACGCGAGGCGCGCATCCTCGCCCGTATCAGCGGCCCGGACCAGGCCGATGACACCGTCGCCTCGGCCGGCCTGCCCGGGCGCTCCGACACGCTGCCGGCGACCGGCACCCTCGCCGGCCTGTCGATGCTGGCGGACGGGCATGGCTGGCTCTGGACGCAGGATGCGCTCTATGCGTCGGCCGACGGTGGCAAGACGTGGGTCAGCGTGCCGGTGGCAGACGGAGTCGTCGCGCAGATCCGCTCGGCGGAGTTCGTGACGCCCAGGGTCGGGTTCGCCGTGCTGTCGGGATCGCCCACGGCGCACGTCGCGCGCACCGCCGATGGCGGCCGGACCTGGACGACCGTGGCGGCGTTCCCCGCATGAACGGGCTGATGGCCGGCGCCCTGCCGCCACACGTCGTCGGTGACCAGAAGACGAGGACGACCACGTGACCGAACAGCCGCTCGAGGCCCGGAGACTGTCGAAACGCTACGGCCGCCGAACGTGGGCCCTGCGCGACGTCGATCTCGCGCTCGCGGCGGGCGGCATCGTCGGGCTCGTCGGGCCGAACGGGGCGGGCAAGTCGACGCTCCTGAAGACCTGGATCGGCTTCGAGCGGCCGACCGCGGGCGAGGCGCGCGTGTTCGGGGCCGACCCGTGGCGCGAGCGTGCCGCGGTCCTCTCCCGCACGGCGTATCTGCCGCAGTCGCCCGCGCTCTATCGCGATCTGCGCGTGGCCGACCACCTCGACTTCGTGGTCCACTTCCGGGGTGCCCGCTTCGATCGGGCATGGGCGGCGAAGCGACTCGCCGACCTCCGGGTTCCGCTCGACGCGACAACGAGTTCGCTCTCCGGCGGCCAGGCCGCGCAGGTGGGACTCGCCATCGCGCTCGGCCTGCGCGCGGCGGTGCTCCTCCTCGACGAACCGCTCGCGAGCCTCGACCCCCTCGTCCGGCGCGAGTTCATCGAGGTGCTGTGCGCGAGGCCAACCTGCCGCGGCTGCCGGAGGTCATCTCGGCGAAGGCGGCGCACACCGCCATCTGGCGCTGCCGTGACTTCCGGGGCTCCACCCCGACTACCCGATGTCGCCCCGGGCGCGGGTCAAGGTCGAGGTCGGCTGTCCGGTCTGCCGCTCGATCCTGTCAGCGGCGAAGCGACGGCACAGGAAACCGTCCCGACGACCCGCGGCTGACCAGTCAGTGAGGCTTGTCACTCGCAGGGCTTGGACGGGTCGGGGATGAACGTCGGGCCACCACCATGAATGCCGCCCGACCAGAGATCCAGCCGCCCGCATGCGAGGTCCTCGCGGACCGCCCTGCCGGAGTCGTTCGAGATGTAGTCCTGCGCGCTCACCGTCATCGTGGCGAGGACGCGGCCATCAGGGGCGCGGGCTTCGACGACCCACGGTCGCGCGGGCAAGGCGGCGTGGATCGGGTCCTCCGTCGTTGAGGGCGGGATGATCGCGGCCCTCACGCCGTTGATCGTGATGGTGACCGGGATGGTCGTCCAGTTGGCAACGCTCACGTTCGGCAAGGGTGGGACGGACGCGCTGGCCGCCCCAACAGCGCTCCCCGGAGACGACGCGGAAGGCGGTGCCGAGACGACTCCGCCCGACCCGGGTGCACAGCCTCCGACGAGCAGCGCGAAGAGCAGGAGCGCACTGCCTCGGTTCATCGGCCTCCTCCGACCAGAAGACGCCCGCCGGCCGCAGCCGGTTCCCCCACTCGTCGGAGCCGTCAGGATGGGCTCGTTGCCCAAGGGGCGCAAGGGCTGGATGGGAGGGTCTCCTCGGCCAGGCTGCGGATCTGACGGACGTCGATTCGCTACCGCACTTGCCTCAGGTCGGACCGACTTGAGCTTGACAGTCGGCACATTACTACGAATACTTCGTAGTATGTTGACCCTGCCATCTCGAAGCGGACTCGAGCTCCTGGTCGCGCTGGACCAACTCGCCGACGCGCCGCTCGCGCCCCTGGCCGCCGCTGGTGATCTGCCGCTGACCTCGGCGCAGTCGGCGCTGGGACGCCTGCTCGCGCTCGGGCTGGTGGTGGAGGACGGAGCGCGGCGATATCGGGTAGCCAACGTCGAGGCCGCAGACCTGCTGGTCAGATACGCGCTCGGCGCGGCTGAGGCCCAGGCCATCGCCCTGCGCGCCAATCCCGCGGTGCTCTTCGCAGGACGCGATCAGCGTCGCACCGTCGTCGCATTCGACAGCACCCGCCGGCCAGCGTCAACCGCTCGGCTCCGCCGGCGTCTTTCCGGCCGCGAGGACATCGAACTCGTCGATGTTTCGGGACTTGACCCTGCAGCACGTGAAGCCTGGCGATCGCGTGCCGAGCAGGCCGAGGCGATCGTCGGCAGCCCGGCTCGCGCCTTTCCGCGACCGGCGCATGGCGGGGTCGGGCGGGGCCTCCCCCTGGGCGCCGCCAACAAGGCGCTCCGTCGCCCGAGTCGAAGGGCGCTGGAGGCGATCGCCAGAAGGTTCGGTCTTCGACGCCTGGTTCTGTTCGGGTCCGCTGTCCGTGATGACTTCGACGAGGAGTCGGACGTCGACCTGCTGGCTGAACCGCGCCGAGACGCACGCCTGTCGATCACGAGCCTGACGCGTCTGGAGAACGAGCTGTCCGAGCTCTTCGGCCGCCAGGCCGAAGTCGTCACCCCGGGCGGTCTTCGACCTGAGATCGCGCGGGATATCGCAGCCGAGGGCGTGGTGCTGTATGGATGACGCGACACTCGCTGCCCTGATCCGATTTGCCGATCGAGCAATCGAGTGGGCGACGGCAGAAGGCGCTTCCTGGATCGAGAACGAGCAGGTTCGCGCTGCGGTGGCCATGTACGTCGGCCAAGTCGGCGAGATCATCAACCGGGAGGTCACGCCGGACGAGCTCGCGGCCAATCCCGACTTCTTCGGCGCTCTCGGCGGATTCCGCAAGCGCATCTACCACCATTACTACCGCGACTTCCGCCTCGATGTCCTTCGCGACACCGTCGATGTCGAGCTTCCCGCCAAGCTCGCCCTCTGGAAGGCCCGCCAGTCTGATACGCCGTAGCCCCGAACGGCAGCCTGGCTGTCCTTCTGCCCAACCCGTTGCGCAAGCTTCCGTCCCGATCAGCCCCTACCCCCGAAAGCATCCATAGCGGTCACTTGGCCGACGGCGACGCGTTCGAGCTGTCGACAACCACGTGAGCCACGGTCTCGGTTCCCCGGATTCGAGGAGGGCAGGGATGGGACGCCCGGCGCCAGCGATCGGGCTGGCCAGACTCCCTTGTGTGGCCGATCTCGTCGCCGCCGCCGCGCTGACCGTCGCGGCCTGCCAGGGACCGGTGGCGCCGGCCAATGGGGTGGTCGAGGTGGCCAACCTGCTCGCACTACGCGCGCGCCTTCGCGCCCGGCGCCCAGCGGCTGACGATCAGCTCCGCCGCCAGCTCGAAGAGCGTCACGCTCGACGCGCCGTCATCGGGCCAGAGGGTCCTCCGGCTGGTGATCGAGCCGGACGGGCCGATCGTCGAGCCGACCGAGGCGCAGGTGCCCGCCAGTCCGTACTGCGGCGGGTAGCGGAGAACCACGAAGCCGCGCGACGGCCCACGTCGATTCCGAACAGTGGCCGGGGGAGCCGCTGCCAGGGGGTCAGGACAGGCGCCTACCTGACCACCGTCACGTCGAGCGTGTGCGCGCCGGCGCAGTGCCGGTCGAAGGGCTCCCACGACAGAGCTCCGGAAACCGTGAGCGAATCCCCCATCCGGATGCGGCTCCCGTCAGGTGTGCCAAGTCCGTATTCGTCCGCCACGTAGCCGGACGGCAGGTGCCGGAGCCAGTA
>JAJYJR010000390.1 GCA_021789355.1 Chloroflexota bacterium
GGTGCGAGACCAGCGCGGTGCTCACACCGAGCGCCGCCCCGACATCGCACACGCAGTGCTCACCGTGGCCGAGCAGGGCAATGACTCGTGCGCGTGACGGCTCGGCGATGGCGCGCAGGGCATCGAGTGTCTCGGGTGGGAGGCTCGTCGTCTCGGTCACAGGGTGCGTCTGCAGCATGGCGCCATTCTAACGGACGTTAGTCAAACGGGCATTAGAGCAGCTCGGCTGTCGATCCGTGCTGTCCAGCCCCGCGATCAACGCCACCACCCTGGAGAGACCACGCCCGTGCGAGCTGGCGGACCCCGCGGAAACGGGACAGATGGCCCTGCGCCGTCGAGACCGGCCGATGCTAGATGAGCGATGGCAGCCACGCGTTCCGAACCCGGATCGGTCCGAGCCGCGAGCCGGACCCTGATCTGGGCCGCGCTCATCGACCAGCCTGGGTTCCTCGCTTGGGGCCGCCGCCTGCACCGCCGCTGGGTGGATCGATCGCGAGGAGCACAGAGTTCGATGAAGATCGCAATCGTCACGGAAGACGGCCACACAGTCAGTCAGCATTTCGGTCGGGCGCCCTACTACGCCGTGTTGACCGTCGAGGGTGACGCCATCGTGGAGCGGGAGCTGCGCGGGAAGGTGGCGCCGCACCTCGCGGGTGCACTGCGCGAGGAACACGCCGGATCGGGACCCCATGGCACGGACCCGGCGGCCCAGTCGCGCCACGACCAGATGGCGCAGGCGATCGCGGACTGCTCGGCGCTCATCGCGGGCGGCATGGGACAGGGCGCCTACGATCGCTTCGCGGCGCTGGGCCTGCGCCCCGTGGTGACGGAGTTGTCGAGCGTGGACGAAGCGGCCCTGGCGTATGCTCGCGGCCAGCTGGCCAACCGGGTGGAGCGCCTCGACTGACGGCTTCGTGCGGACCCGCCAGCATGTCGAGGCGGGCGACGCCGACGATGGATCCTCCGGCAGCGTGACCCGGGCCGCGCCCCCCGGCCCGGCGGCAGATGAGCAGCCAATGACGCGGCCCCGGAAACCGACGGCAGAGCGCGGTCTCTCGCTTTCTGAGGCAGATCGGTATCTGCTCGTCCTGCGCTGGGCCACCATCGGGGCCGCGGGCCTGCTGGCTCCGTTCAGCGGCACGGCGCCTGGCTCCCTCCTTGCCCCATTCGGGGCCGTGATCGCCGTCAACCTGGCGCTGTCCGGGTATGCGGCGCGACAACGGCCCTTCGCGAACGGGCGGCCGGTGGCGACGCTCGCCGTCGATGCCGCGCAGGCGCTGGCGGCCACGCTCCTTGCGGGCGGCGCGCACAGCCCCTTCTTCCCCCTGTTCCTGCTGCTCGTGGTCGAGCTGGCGATCGCCCAACCTGCCCGGCTGGCGGTGGCGTGGATACCCACCGCGGGCACGCTCCACGTGGCGGCCGTGGTCGTGAGCCAGCACGGGAACTGGACCGTGCTGGCCGCCTACATGGCGGTCGGCAAGCTGCTCGTGCTGCTGATCGTCGGGGCGCTCGCGATCGCGTTCACGGAGCAGGTCCGCCATGAAGAGCGGGACCGTCAGCTGGCCGAGCGACACGTCGCACAGCTGACGACGCTGAACGAGCTGTTCTTCGAGCTGAACCAGCCCACCAGCGACCTGTCCGGGGCGTTCCAGGCACTGCTCGGGGGGGCTCGGAGCCTCCTGCGCTCGGACGTCGGCATGGTCTTCCTGTGCGATCCCACGCTGGGCTGCTGGCGGATGACCGCGTCGCTCGACCACTACGAGACGCTGGGCGGTGAAACCCAGCTGAGCGACTGGGGATGGGAGATCGGCGCCCGCGAGACCTTCTCGGCCGGGCCCGCGTACGACCTGCCGCTGCCGCCGGGCTGGCCGGATCCGCGTTCGCAGGCGGTCGTCGGGATGCGCCTGGGCACCCCCACCGGAGGCGAGCCGGGTGCCCTCGTGGTCGGGCGGACCGCTGGCGTGCTGGATGACGCCGAGTGGCTTACGCTGCGGGCCCTCGCCCGGGAGGCCGAGCTCTCGCTGCGCAACGCAGAGTTGCACGCGCAGGAGCACGCCCAGGTGGCCCAGCTGCGCCAGTTCGAGGAGGCCCGCCGCTCGTTCTTCTCGGCCGTGGCCCACGAGCTGCGAACGCCGCTGACCGTCCTGAAGACGCTCCTGCCGTCGCTGGGCGACTGGCCCCGCCTGCCCGCACCGCAGCAGGGAGAGGTCAGGGACATGGTCGACCAGAACCTGCAGCGGCTGGAGTCGATGATCACCGAGATCCTGGAGAGCAGCCAGGTCGAGGCGGGGGCGGTGACCTTGAACCGCGAGCCGGTGGACCTCGCCGTCCGCGCCGAACGGGTCGTGGAGAGCATGCGCCCGCTCTTCGAGCGCCAGCGTCAGCGGGTGACCCTCGACACAGCCCCAGATCTCCCGCCCGTCGACGGCGATCGGCGCCGCCTGGACCAGATCCTCTCGAGCCTGATCCACAATGCGTACAAGTTCAGCCCGGTGGGCGGCACGATTCGGGGCATCCTGGCGCTCGAGGGCGGGCAGGTCCGGATGTGCGTCGAGGACGAGGGCCCGGGCGTGCCGGCCGAGGCACGGGAGCGGATCTTCGACAAGTTCTATTCGCTGCCGGCACAATCCACGCTGGCGGGGGTCGGGCTGGGGCTGTACATCTGCCGCGAGCTCGTGGCGCTCCACGGTGGGCGCCTGTGGTATGAGGCGCGCCCGGAGGGCGGCAGCCGTTTCTGTTTCACAGTACCCGCCAACCGTGGGAGGCCAGATGGAGAAGGCAATGACCAGGATCCTGGTCATTGACGACGAGCGCGACGTCCTGCGCGCCGTCAGTCTGACCATCAGCCTGCAGGAGCCGGCGTGGCAAGTGCTGACTGCGCAGCGCGCCGAGGAGGGGCTCGACCTGGTCGAGACCGCGGATCCGGACGCCGTGCTGCTCGACCTGCAGATGCCGGACGCAGACGGCTTCGACCTGCTCCAGCGAATCCGGCTCTTCAGCGACGTGCCGGTGATCATCCTGACCGTCCGGGACAGCGAACTGGACAAGGTCCGCGGCCTGCAGCTCGGCGCGGATGACTACGTGGTCAAGCCCTTCGGGCATCTCGAGCTGCTGGCACGCCTCCGCTCCGTCCTGCGCCGGGCGGCCGGGCACGCCACCGCGGAGGAGCCGCCCTTCGCGTTCGGCGAGCTGCGCATCGACTGGGGCCTGCACCGCGTCACGCTGCGGGGCGAGGCCATCCGCCTGACCAGCACCGAGTACCGGCTGCTGGAGATCCTGGCTCACAACGCGGGGCGGGTGGTGGAGAACGGCGTCCTGCTTGCCCGCATCTGGGGTCCCGACGCGCAGGACGAGACGGACTACCTGAAGACGTACGTCCACCGGCTTCGCGCCAAGCTGGGGGACGATCCGGCGCAACCGCAGTACGTACGCACGGAGCGCGGCACCGGCTACTGGATGCCGCGGCCCGGCGCCGGGGGTGCGGATGACGTGGCGCAGCCCCGGCCAGGGGTCTGACCGGGGCTGCTGGAGGCGATCGGGGTCGCGGTCGATCCGCTCGCCTTTCGGATTCCGGGGTCACCGGCGCGGTGTGCCCACCGCGCCAGGCCGGCCCCGGGGTGATATCACATCGTCTGCGGGTGCTGCCGCTGCCCGAGCGCAACCGCCGCATACCCGGCGACGACGGCCACGATGATGCCGACGACGACGTCATTCCAGAGCGCCGCCGCGATCCCCGTGTAGCCGAGGACGAAGGGCGCCGCGATCAGCCAGAGCCCGACCAGCGCGTTGAGCCAGTCGAGCCCGCGATCGGTGCCTTCCTGGTTGGAGAGCGCCGCCCAGGCACCCAGGACGATCAGCACGGCCCCCACGATCACCGCGTCCCAGAGCGCCGCGGTCGTGACCGTGTACCCGAGCACGAAGGGGGCGACCACCTCCCAGATCCCGGCCAGGACCACCAGCCAGCTCAACGTCTTCTGCGTACCCATGGCGACTCTCCTTCGCGCCTTCCCGCCCCGGGGAACCCTTCCTCGGTGAACTGGGACTGTTCTACCGGCGCCGGGTGGCGATCCCGGTGAACGCCGGTGAACAATGGGTGAACGGCGACGAGTCGGCTTGAGGTACCCCGGGTGACGGCTACCGCCGCCAGATCTCGCCGGAGCCGATGGCACGCAGCGTCCCGGCGGCCACCACCAGCCAGAACGCGAGCAGCAGCACGAACAGCGCCACCGCCACGGACTCCAGCAGGCCCACGTGCCAGTTGCGCGCCAGCGCCAGCGTGCTGGCCGTGTACGCTCCGAGGGGGAACGTGAACGCCCACCAGCCAAGCCCATACGGCAGTTCTCCTCGCCGCAGGTACGCGGCAAGCAGCAGCACTGCCGAGGCCAGCCACCAGAGGCCGAAGCCCCACAGCGCCGCTGCAGTGAGCGACGAGAGCACGCCGACCACCGGAGCGGCCGTGCCCCACAGCGGCGCCCCGGCCTGCGCGATGCGGAGCAGTGCCAGGCTGCCCACGCCGATCGGCCCCAGGCCGATCCAGAGCGACGGCGCGAGCGGGGCGGCGGGCAGGGGGTGGAAGATCAGCCGGTCGTACAGCAGCGAGGCCACCAGCACGAAGAGCACGAAGCCCATGCCCCAGAAGGCGTACGCGGCGAAGATCAGCAGCGCTGCATCCGACGGGGCCACGTGCGGCACCAGCGGCAGGAGCGCCAGTGGGACCACGATGTTGACGACCGGCGGGATGAACCAGGCCCCGTTGGAAACCTCCGGCCCGACGGGATGCGTCACGAACAGCAGATGGGCGAACAGCACGCTGACCACGAAGGCGAGCACGAGTCCGATGGCCGCCAGCACACCAACGGTCAGGGTGACGTCTCCGGGCGCGCCGATCGACGGCCCGACGGTGGCGATTCCCACCGCCAGGACCAGGATGCCGCCCGGGAACGTGCCGTAGAGCGCGCCGGCCACCGGGTTGCCCAGGTCCGCGCGGGCCGCGTCGGGGTGCCCGATCCAGCGCGCGACGTAGGGGATCCCGAGCAGGACCGCGAGCACGGCCGACAGCGCGACCATGGTGACGCCGAAGGCCTTGTCGAGATCACCGAGGCCGGCGATCTGCCCCGGGTTCTGATAGGCGATGATCCCGACGATGGCCGTCCCCATGACGGCGCCATACCAGCCGGGGTGGAAGCCGCGCAGGCGCACCGTGGGCGCGGCCTCCGCGTCTTCAGTGGAGAACAGGGTGGTGGACACGATGAAACCTCCGAGCAGGACTGACGAACGAACCGAGGAGCCGGGTGTTCGTCAGGGTGGGGAGGGACACCCGTGACACGCCGGGCAGTGTCGTGCCGCGGCCCGCACGCGCGGACGCACCGTGATCTGCATCAGATGAGGTCGAGCGCCATCTTGAGCGCGATCACCCAGAGGAGGACGCCGATGATCCGCTTGAGCTGGGCGCCGGTGAGCCGCGTCCGCATGACGTGCGACCCGGCCAGCGAACCGGCGCCGGCCAGCACGGCCATCGTGAGGGTGAAGCGCGGGTCGACACCGCCCAGGGCGGCATGGCCGGCAAACCCGGAGAGCGACGAGAAGAAGACGGCGAGCGCGGTGGTGCCGGCCGCGATCTTCGGCTCCAGGCCGAGCCACGTGAGACCGGGCAGGATGATGTTGCCGCCGCCGACCCCCAGCAGGCCCCCCAGGAACCCGGCCACGCCCCCCACGCCCGCGCCGACGCCGGCCTCGGTCGACCGGCGCAGCGCGCGCCGCCCGGCCTTCGCGCGGTAGAACAGCATCATCACGCCGGCGAAGACGAGGAAGCCGACGAACAGGGCCAGCAGCACGCGCCGGTCCACGCTCGCCGTCAGGCGCGCACCCAGGGGCGCCAGGACGACCGCCGCGACGAGCACCGGCACGCCGGCTCG
>JAJYJR010000391.1 GCA_021789355.1 Chloroflexota bacterium
CCTGGCGTTCTCCTCGAGGAACCGGGAGAGCGGACCGGCGATCGAGAGCACCACCAGCGTCAGCGACAGCCCGAGGAGCCCCCCCTCGATCACGCGGCGGCGCGGCATGTACCGGCCGTAGGCGTTGAGGAAGAGGATCCCCATCACGATGCCGGCCCCCAGGGGGAGCACGACCACCACGAAGTCCTGCTCGCGGAGGCCGAGGGCCTTGGTCGCGAAGCCCGGCCCGAGCACGCCGAGGACCCCGATCAGCGAGGCGGTGATCGCGAGGTACGTGAGCGACCAGAAGATGCGGGGGTTCGAGCGGATGTAAACCAGCCCCTCGCGCAGCTGCGCCACGAGGGTCGCGACCGCCCGCTCGGCCCCGCCCAGTGCCCCCTCCGTGGGGGGGGCCTCCGGGGCCGTGCTCGGGAGCGTCACGCAGAGCGCCGCGGCCACGAAGTAGAGGATCGCGACGAGCAGCAGGAGCGCGGGCGCGCCGGCGAGGTTCACCACCAGCGGGCCCAGCAGCGCGAACCCGATCGCGAACGAGGCATTGAGGGTGAAGGTGAAGAGCCCGTTGGCCTGCATCAGCCGGTCCCGCTCCACCAGGTGCGGGATCATGGCGGCCTCGGCGGGCGCGAAGAACGTCGTGACCGTCGAGACCAGCACGTTGAGCACGTACACCAGCAGCAGCTGGTTGCTGACGAGCACCATGGCCAGGAAGGCGCCGCCCCGCAGCACGTTGGTCGCGATCAGGATCAGGCGGCGGTCGACCCGATCCACGTAGACGCCCGCGATCGCGCTGAAGACGACCGCGGGCACCAGGAAGGTCAGGATCAGCAGGCTGACCGCCGAGTTCGACCCGGTCAGGCCGTACACGACGATGGTCAGCCCGTAAATGACCATATTCCCGCCGATCTGGGTCGACGCCTGCGCGAGCCACAGCGACAGGAACCGCCGGTTGGACAGGACGCCGAGACCGGACGGCTCGGGGGCCGGGACGCCGCCCGTGTCGTGCTCGGGAGCGCCCGGGGCGAGGGGCGGCTCGTACGGGACCTCGCGGGCCGGCCCCGAGTCCGGGGATCTCACGTCGACGGATCCGTGGCGGTCGGGCCCCGCTCGATGAAGGCGACGAGGCGCCGTTCCAGATCGCGCCGTTCGAGGAGCACCCGGCGGCCGCAACCGTCGCACACGAGCCCGATGTCGGCGCCGAGCCGTACCACGCGCCACGTCCCGGCACCGCACGGGTGCGGCTTGCGCAGCCGGACCCGGTCCCCTTCCCTGAACTCGACGACGGGACGGTCAGGCATCCGCCCCCTCAGTGCTCCGCGGCGCCCGTGAAATCCCAGGCCGCGATCCGCAGGCCCGGGACCACGCAGCTGCCGAGCTCTCCCGCCAGCAGTCGCCGCTCGCGGCCGACCGCCTCGACTGCGGCGAGCGCGTCGAGGTAGCTCTGCGTGAAGCGGAGGTTGCGCACCGGTCCGACGATCTCGCCGTGCTCGACGAGGAACGTCCCGTCGCGTGTCATCCCGGTCACGATGGCGCGCTTGGGATGCACCGGGTTGGTGTAGTTGAACCGCGTGACGAGCAGGCCGCGCCGCATCCCCGCCAGCAGCTCCTCCGGCGCCGTGTCGCCGGGGGCCATGAACTGGTTGGTGGGCAGGGGGCCGTACGTGTTGGGCGCGGGCAGGCCGTGGCCGGTCGAGCGGCGCCCGGCGCGCCCTCCGGTGGCCGCGTCGTATACGAGGCCCGCGCAGACGCCGCGCTCGATCAGCGGCACGCGCTGTTTCGCGACGCCTTCGTAGTCGAACGCGGTGGGAGTCCCGGCCGGGTCCGCGGCATCGTCCCAGGTGGATACCAGCTGGCTGGCGATCTTCCGTCCGGGCTCGTAGAAGCTCCGCCCTTCCTCGACCGACAGGGCCGAGAACCCCAGCCCGCCGATCCAGTCGAGCAGGTCGACGACGGCATATGGCTCGAGCACAACGGGGTAAACGCCCGGGTGCAGGATGGCCGGCGCACGTGACCGGACAGCCCGTTCCGCGGCCTCACGGCCGACCGTCGAGGGATCGATCGCCGTCACGTCGACGGCCAGCGCCTCGGCGTAGCCAGCCTCGCCGTCCGGCCCCATGCAGATCGTGATCAGCCTCGCCTGTGTCGTAACCTGCTCGGCCCTGACGCCGCGCGAGTTCGCCACCGCCAGCCCGTCCGTCGAGGTGGAGAAGGATCCGAAGGCGAGGACACCCGCGGTATCGGCGTCCGCGATGACCTGGCCGACGGCGTCCGCACGCCGTTCGGGCGTCGCACCGGCGGTCGCCTCGCTCCACGCGCCCGCCACGTCCGGGATGGGGCCCGGCTCCGGAAGCACCACCGGATCGTGCAGTTCGGGCTGGACGCGCGCGATCCGTCCCGCGGTCTCCGCCAGCGAACGCAGGCCGTCCCCGTCCAGCCGCCCGCTCGAGGCCACCCCGACCCGTCGCCCCACCACGAACCGCAGGTTGGCCACCACGTCCGTCTCGGCCACGTTCTGGTGGATCTCGCTGTTCGCGAACCGCGTCAGCGCGGCGTCCGTGGCCATCACCAGGACCTCGGCCTCGCTCGCTCCCTCCGCCGCGGCCAGCCGCAGCAGCCGCTCGGCCAGCGGAAGGCGGCTGCCGCCGGGGGGCGTCACTCCGCGCCTCCGGTCACCATCGACCGACCCCCACCTGGACGTCGCGGAACCGGGCCCCGGAGCACGCGTGTCCCACGTGTCCCCCCTGCGACGGTTCCCCCTTGCCGCAGTTCGGCGTGCCCAGCATGCGGTAGCTGCGCGCGTCCGCCACCGCGTCGCAGGAGCGCCAGAACTCGTACGTGATGCCGGTGTAGGTGGGGTTCTTCAGGAGCCGGCCCAGCTTCCCGCCCCGGATCTCGTAGGCCATCTCGGTCGCGAACTGGAAGTTCAGCCGGCGGTCGTCGATGCTCCAGCTGCGGTTCGAGACGAGGTACAGCCCGTCGTCCGTGTCCTGGATGATCTCCTCCAGGCTCATGCCCGGCCGGGGGAGCAGGTTGATGTTGGTCATGCGGATCAGCGGGATGCGGTTCCACCCGTCCGCACGCATCGCACCGCTGCTCTCGCGCCCGATCCGGGGCGCGGTCTCCCGGCTGGACAGGTACCCCACGAAGATCCCCTCGCGGACCAGCGGGGTCGACTGGGCTGGCACGCCCTCGTCGTCCCATCCGAACGTCCCGAGTCCATCAGCGGCGGTGGCATCGGCCACGATGTCGATGAGCTCGGACCCGTACCGGAACCCCTCGGCGAGGCGATCCGTGGTCAGGAAGCTGGTGCCGGCGTACGAGGCCTCGGTGCCGAAGACGCGGTCCAGCTCGGCGGGGTGTCCGCAGCTCTCGTGGATCTGCAGGAAGAGCTGCGTGGGGTCGAGCACGATCGTCCGGCGTCCTGGCGGACATTGCGGCGCGGAGAGGAGCGCCGCCGCCTCCTGCGCGAGCTCGCCCCCGTGCGTCCCCAGGGCCAGGCCGCGGACGTTCTCGTACCCGCCGGCGCGCATCCCCCCGTCCGGCTCCGGGTAGGAGCGACGCTGGTGCTCGTCGCCGTCCACGGCGTTCGCCTCGATGGCGGCGCCGGTGTGGGTGAGCACCTGCTCCACGTCCGTTCCGTCGCTGTCGCAGAACGTCTTCCACTCCCTGTCCGCACGATACGTGCTGTCGGTGAACGCGAGGTCGGCCGCCGCGCGCATCGCCGCGTCCGCCTCGAAGAGGTCGCCGACCTTGGCCTCCAGGGGGACCTGGAACGGATCGATGGCCACGGGCGTCTCGAAGCGACCGTGCTGCGGCGGTTGCCGGTCCAGGACCACCGGACGCCGCTGGACGCGTGCCGACGCGCGGGCGATCCGCACGGCCCGGGCGGCGACTCGTTCGGCCTCGGCGGTGGTCAGCCGGCAGGAACTCGCGAAACCCCACGCGCCGTCCACGAGCACCCGGACGCCGAATCCCTCGTCCTCCCGCCGCGAGGCGGCGGCGACCCGGCCCGTCCTGACGGACAGCCGCTCCTCCATGCGTCGGACCGTCCGGACGTCGGCATGAGAGGCGCCGCGCTGGGTCGCGACCTGCAGGCCACGCTCGGTCACGGGGTCCATCGCAGACAGCGTACCAGAGCCTAGAGGCGCGGCTGGGCGTCCGCAGGGATCAGCGAACGGTCGGTGGCGGGCAGCACCAGGCTGTTCTCCGGGGAGACCGCGAGCTGGACGTTGGGGCTGGTCACCTGCAGCTGGCCCACGATGCCTCCGACCCGCGTGAGGGCGGCGGTCAGGTTGATGCTGTTCCCGATGGCCGATACCTGGAACGACGAGCCCAGCGCCACGTTCTCCACGGACAGGGCGCCGGGAGGCCCGGCGACGACGGTGCTGGCGACCACGCGGACGCCGTCGATGGCGAGCGCCTCTGCGCCGGCGAGCCGGAGCTCGTTGACCAGGTCGTTGGCGGCGTCGGCGCTCATCGGCCCGGAACAATCGACCGTCACGCCCCGCCCGGTGACCGGATCGAGCCCGGCCCAGAGGCGGATGCTGGCCAGGTCGTCCCGGAGCCCTCCCACGGCGGAGACGCCCAGGCTTCGGGCCTGCTGCAGGTCGCGCGCCTGGGTCCGGAGCGTGTCCACCTCGGCCGACAGCTGGCCGTTGCGCTGGTTCAGATTCGCGATGAGCGTCGTGAGGTCCTGGGACGTCAGGTTGGCCAGCCCCACTCCCCCCGCCTGCGCACGGAGCTGCACGATCGAGAGGAACCCGAGCAGCAGCGCCACGAACGCGATCGACAGCTGGGCGCTCCGCGAGCGCATGCCCGCCTTCACGGTCCGGTCCCCGGCGAGGGGGACGCGGCGAGCGCGTGCGCGTACGTGAGCGCGACGCCGCCCGCGTACGCGGGGACGACGGCCTTGTCCAGCGCCCCGGCCCCGAGCCGGATCCCGAACCCCTCGACGCGCGCCTTTACGTAGCGGGCAAAGTTCGCGGAGGTGGTCATGCGGCTGTAGAGGTCGCTCGGCCCGATGGCCACGATCTGGTATGGCGGCTGCAGGTAGGCGCCGTTCAGCAGGATGGACGAGCCGATGTCGGTCAGCCCACTGGTCGCGGTGATCCGCTCGCCGTTGACCGCGATCGCCTCCGCGCCGTCCAGCCACAGCTCATTGACCACCGAGCGGATGTCGCTGGAGCTCACCAGGTAGTCGCCCGGCGCCACACCCGGCGGGATCGGCTGCGTCGAGTCCTCGAGCTGGACCACCACGCCCGGGCCCTGAAGGTCGATGAAGCCGGCCGCCAGGCGGGCCTGCTGGAGCTGGTCGTTGAGGCTCGTCACGAGCGCGCTGTTGCCGGCCGACGACGCTTCCAGCTGCTCGATCTGCGCCCGAAGCGCCAGGATCTGCGCCTTGAGGTCGTCCTGCTGCTTCTGCAGTTCCGTGGCCGTCGCGACGAGCGGCGGTCGTTCCTGGGTGGTGTACTGGACCAGCGACGGTTCCGCGCCCGCCTGGGCCACCATGAGGAATCCGAGGACGAGCATGGCGACCGCGAGCGTGAGCTGCCAGCTCGGGACGCGCCGCGCCCGGGCGAGGAGCCCGCTCATCCGGCGGCCCCTCCCGCGCGCGAGCGCCGGCGTTCCACGGCCGCGAGACCCGCGGCGGACGAGGTCAGGAGGAGCACGGCAGCCGCCGGGAGCGGCGGGCTCGACGGCGCCCCCGGCGCGGAGGTCCCCGGCACGCGCGCGCCGGTCGCGCCGGTCAGTGCGGTCGCGCCGGTGAGTGGCGGGACGCCCGCGGACTGGCCGTCCGGCGAGACGGAAGGGGCCCAGCCGGGCGGCACGGGACCGGCGGGCGCTGGCCTGGGGCCGAAGGTGGGCGGCGGCCGGACGCCGATCGCCGCGAGCCAGGCCGCGTCGAATGCCGCCGTGGTGCC
>JAJYJR010000392.1 GCA_021789355.1 Chloroflexota bacterium
CGGATGGCCTTCATGCGGGCGATGATGGAGGTCTGCATCGCGAGGCTCACCGAGGGCCTCACGCCCGAGCAGCGGGCCGAGCTCGTCGCCTCGATCGTCGGGCACGTGGGCGCCGAGCCTGGCGCCCGCCCTTCGCCGTGACCGCCCGCCGCGCAGCCGTCGCGCCTGCCCACCCTCCCGAGGTTCCCGACCGGCTCCGACCGCGCACGCCGTCGGTGGCCGAGGCGAGGGGCAAGGTGGCGCGCTGATGCCGTACGGCGCCGGACCATATGGCTGGCTCTGGCTGCTGGCCGGGCTGGGGCTGATCGCCGGCATCGCCCTGATCGTCGCCTGGGCCGTCCAGCGGGGAGCCCGCGGCTCGGGCGACGAGGCGCTCCGGACGCTCGAGGTGCGCTTCGCCCGGGGCGAGCTCGACGCGACCCAGTACGCCTAGGCGCGCCGCGTGCTCGGCGCGAGCCAGACAGCGCCTACCCGGAATTCCCTTGGCCTCATCGGGCTGATCCTCGTCGTCGCCTCCATCGTGGTACTCATCGCCGGCAGCTGGCTCGGGTCGGTGGGTCCGGGCTGGAGCTGGGGGATGGGGCCAGGGATGATGGGCGACGCCTGGACGGCAGGGAGAAGATCGATGACCACGAAGCGACTCCGAATCTTCGCCGGCGGCGTCCTTGCCGGCGGGCTCCTGCTCGGCAGCGCCGGGCTAGTGGCCGCCGCGAATCCCACCGCCTCACCCTCGGCGAACCCGACGGGCCCGACCATGCCCTCCAGCGGGTGGGCCGGGATGATGGGCGGCTCGGGGATGATGGGGCCAGCTCGACGCCGCGGACTTCCAGGCCATGACCAAGCTCCATAAGTCGATGCTCGCGAGTGGCACGTGTGACCCGGCCCAGATGAGCCAGTTCCTCAGCCAGCAGGGTTCCAGCCGCTGAGCCCATCCCATCCCGTGAAGAGCGCCGGCGCCCGAGTGGCCCGGCGCCCTTCGGCGGCGCTCCGCCCGGGGCGTCCGGTCCGCTACCGCGAAGGAGTTACGAGAATGATGTTCGGTTACGGCGCCGGTGGGGTCGGCGGTCTGCTCGGTTGGCTCTGGATGATCGGCCTGGTGGTCCTGGTCGTGCTGGTCATCGGGCTCCTGGTGCGCGGTCTCGGGGCCAACGGTGGCACTGGCCGCGACGAGGCAGGCGAGATCCTTCGGGCGCGCTTCGCGCGTGGTGAGATCACCGCGGACGAGTTCGAGCGATTGCGCTCCACCCTGGGCGTGGCGGCCGCGCCGCGACGCGGCGGCTGGTGGCCCTGGCTCGTGGCCGTGATCGTGCTGGTCATCCTCCTCACCCTGGGCATGCTCGGGAGCGGCGCCTGGTCCGGGGGCGCGAACGGTCCCTGGGGCTGGATGATGGGCCCGGGCATGATGGGCGGCTACTTCGGCACGGGAGCCACGGGAGCCACGGCCTCACCGGTGGCCGGTGACACGGTGGGCATGAAGGGCAGCGCCTTCGCGCCCGCCAACCTCGTGGTCAAGGTGGGCACCACGGTCACCTGGACCAACGACGACACGATCGCCCACACGGTCACCGCGAGCGACCGCTCCTGGACCTCGGGGAACCTGCAGCCAGGCGCGACCTACCAACACACCTTCAGTACGGCCGGAGCCTACACCTACGTCCGCCTCTACCACCCCTGAATGCAGGGCACGATCACCGTCCAGAGCTGAACTCGGTCGACCCCAGCGGGTCACGCCCCGTTTCATAATCCAGCCCTTCTCTCGGGGGGTGCGATCGCACGCTCGGAAAGAGGGCGTGCTGACCGACTGGCTGACGACATCGCCAGCGAGATCTGCCTGGTGAGCGAGGTCATCGGCGAGCTCGCCGCTCTCGTCCTCGGTCTTGCCCGGGTCCGGGCACGTCGAGCCAGCCCTCGCGCTCCCCGCGAAGGGCGAGCTCGGTCCTGGATGTCACCCCATGGCGGGCGAACAGCCGGGTCAGATAGCCCTCGACCGTCTTGGTCGCGATGTGCAGGTCGCCAGCGATCTCGCCGTTCGAGCGCCCGCTCAAGACCGACCGAACGATCTCGCGTTCGAGCTCTGTCAGCCGCCGTCTGTTGGACTCACGGGCTACGTTGAGCTGGTCTAACGTGAAGGTAGTTCCCCCGGATGCTGCCGTTCGGATGGCGACGATGACGGATTCGATCGGTGCGGTCTTGAGCACGTACCCAGAGGCGCCGAGATCGACCGCGGTGGCAATGTATTGGGTGGACTCAAACGAGGAGAGGACAAGACAGGCAGGACCTCCGGCATCACGCATCTCGCGCACGAGTTCGAGTCCGGACCCGTCGGGGAGTCGCACGTCCACGAGGGCGACATCAACGACCTCCCGCGTCAGCAGGCGCCGGGCCTCTGCGCAGGTAGTCGCCCGCGCCACGATCACAAGATCATCGGCGCTGACGAGGGCTCCCGCGAGTCCCTGCAGCACCAGCGGATGGTCGTCAACCACCAAGAGCCGGACGGTCACCGGCCGCGCCTCCAACTGATCGCCACCGTCGTGCCCGCGCTTGGCGCCCCGATGACGTCCAGGCGGGCGCCGATCGCTGCCGCGCGTTGTCGCATCGAGACGAGCCCCAGATGGCCCTGCTGGGCAGCCTCACGCCGCGTGCTGTCGGCAAGCCCGACCCCGTCGTCGGCGACCACGAGGTCGAGGTGATCGGACGTGATCTCGCCGGTGATCTCGATCAAGGTGGCGTGGCTGTGTCGCTGCGCGTTCGTGACCGCCTCCTGCACGATGCGGAACATGGCAAGTTCGACGTCCTCGGGCACGCGGCGCTCCCGCGCGATCCTCGCACCGTCATCGAGTCGACACTCGACATGAACGAACCCAGCTTCGGAGTTCGCCCGCTCGACGAGGTACTCGATGGCGCGGCCAAGCCCGAGATCGTCAAGCGCGGGTGGATGCAAGTCCGTGGCTACGGCGCGGATGTCCGCGGCCACGTTTCGCAGGAGCGCCGCCTCGGGCCCCGCGTCAGACTTGCTCTCGAGGCGCCGAATCACCGATGTGAGCTCCTGCAGAGGGCTGTCGTGCAGCTCGCGCGCGAGCCGTACGCGATCCGCCTCAAGCACGGCGATCGCTGCGCGCTCGCGGAGCTGGCCAAACAGCGCTCGGTCGACAAAGCCGATCGCAGCGCGGCGTCCACGCCCGTACACGACAAGCGCAAGCGCAATGAGGGCCAGTTCGATGGGCGCTGGCACGTGCGCGACGAACCAGAGCACGAGCGCGTCGAGCACGAGCAGTAGCACGCCCAGCGAGTCCACGAGGCCGGACGCGCCGACCGATCGGATTCGACGGCCCAGGGCATCCCATGGCATTCCCACCGCAAGGACTGAGACGCATAGCCCGGCCGCAGCTGCGACCCGGAGCGCCTCCAGGGGGGCATATAGGTCGGGGAGGGCGAGCCGCACGATGAGCCATCCGAGCAGGAGCGCGAAGATCCCGCCGCCGGTCGATCGGCGCCAGCGTGCGGTGGGCGCGGCCAGGACGAGCCACCATGCCGGTAGAGCGATCGTGAGCGCTCCGGCCAGCGAGCTGGAGAGGGCGTCGCCCCCGAACAGCGCCGGCAGGAGGCCGACGCTTCCGGCAACGGCCCCGAGCGCAGCCGCCGGTCGGGGATACTGCCGAGAGAGCACCAGGGCGGCCGCCGCGCTCGCTGCGGCAATGAGTGCGAGCAGCGCGAGGTTCGCCTGCTCGGCCATCGCGTCCCGGATGCCGAATCCGTGGGTGCCCTCGGGTCCGATGGTCGTGAGCTCCCAATCGAGTCCGGTCGCCGTGGAGGCGCCGATCACCCGCTGGCCGGCCCGGATCCCGGCGCGCCACGCGGGGCTACCCGGGAGGACGGTGGCGATGGACTGCCCTTGCCCCCCGAACGTGACGCCCGGATCAGGTGAGGACAGGCTGCTGGCTACCCCGAGCAGGCATGCGAGCATGGCGCCGAAGGCGAGGAGGTGCAGTCGACGCTCGCGCGATCGGAGCCAGCGGGCAACCGGCGCCGTCGAGGGAGAACCCTCGGTCGGCCGCAGGGATAGCTCGTCTTGCCGGATGTTGGCGGCTGGATAGGCTCGGAACAGGCGTCCCACGGCAAGAAGTCTGACACGGGCCACCACCTCGGGAAACGGCCATCGGACATCTTCCGCGGCTGTACGACTCGCGGTCGGAGAGCCTAGGCCAGACGAGAAGGGAGGGAGGATCCGATGCGGCGAGTGGCCTGGGTCATCGCGGCGACCCTACTCGTGTCGACCCTGGGCGTCGGGACGGTCAGTGCGAAGCAGGCCCCGCGGCTGCCGACGGGGGCCGCCGACTGGGCGACGTTCACGGCTGCCGAGCAGCAGGCGGCGATCGATTATGAGCGGCAACTCCTCGACGAAGGGCTCCGGAACGGCACCGTGGCGACGCAGTCCGTTCTGGCGCCCGCAGCCCTGTCAGCGCTCGCGCCGCTGACGGCGACCGCCTCGGCGTCGGGCGCCTGCGGGTTCCATGTCCGCAACGTAAGCGGCGGCCGCTGGATCGCCGGCGGCGGCTACACCGACGCTACGGACTATATGCAGGACATCTACGCGAGCAGGTCCGTCAAGCAGGGCCAGCTGTTCAGGGACAGGAGTGTCCCCTCGAGTGGTGGGATTTGAGCGCGGCCCCTGACGCTGCCTGACTAGGCGCAACGGGGCCACCGGTGTGATTCTCAGCGTGTTCCGACCAAGGATCACGACGAGGAGATCAACCGATGGCCCTCCCACAGTCTGCCCTGTCCGAGCTGCTCGACGCCATCCGCGCCGGCGGCTCGGTCGACGTCATGCGCGAGGCGATGACACTCGTCCTGCAGGAGCTGATCGAGCTCGAGGCGACCCAGGCGATCGGAGCCGCCCGATACGAGCGGACCGACGAACGGACGACCCACCGCAACGGGAGCAGGAGCCGCCTGCTCTCCACGAAGGCCGGCGACGTCGAGCTGCGGATCCCCAAGTTCCGGGCAGGCTCCTTCCTCCCGAGCCTGCTCGAGCCGCGGCGACGGATCGACCGGGCCCTGTGGGCGGTCGTCATGGAGGCCTACGTCCACGGGGTCTCCACCCGCAAGGTCGACGACCTCGTCGCGGCGCTCGGGATCGATGCCGGGATCAGCAAGAGCGAGGTCAGCCGGATCTGCGCCGAGCTCGACGCGGTCGTGGCGGCCTTCCGCGACCGCCCGCTCGGGCACACGAGGTTCCCCTACGTGTTCCTCGACGCCACCTACGTGAAGGCCCACGAAGGCGCCAGCGTGGTCAGCAAGGCCATCGTCATCGCCACCGGGGTGACCGCCAGCGGGGATCGGGAGGTCCTGGGGCTGGCGGTCGGGGACTCCGAGGACGGCGCGTTCTGGACGGCCTTCCTGCGCAGCCTGCGGGCGCGAGGGCTCGCTGGCGTCCGGCTCGTCATCAGCGATGCCCACGAGGGCCTGAAGGCCGCCATCGGGGCGGTCTTCCTCGGCGCGGCGTGGCAGCGCTGCAGGGTCCACTTCCTGCGCAACGTCCTGGCCCGCATCCCGAAGGGCAGCGCCGAGATGGTCCTCGCCGCGATCCGCACGATCTGGGCGCAGCCCGATGCGGCCGCCGTCCGCGAGCAGCTCGACGAGATGGCCGCCAAGCTCGAGCCCCGCTTCCCGGTCGTGGCGGCGATGCTGGTCGAGGCGAGAGAGGACGTGACCGCCTTCACCGCGTTTCCGGTCAGCCACTGGCGCAAGGTGTGGTCGACGAACCCGCTCGAGCGGGTGAACAAGGAGGTCCCAGTGTTGGACTGGTGCACGCCGGAGGCGCCGCGACGGCGGCTTCTACGGTGGGTGAGCGTGCCAGGGCCTGACTCGAAGGAGATCTCCAGCGCCAGATCGGTCTGATGGCG
>JAJYJR010000393.1 GCA_021789355.1 Chloroflexota bacterium
AGTGGCTCGGACGCGGCACCGGCGGCCAGTGCGAGCGCCGCGCGTCAACGCCTCCCGCGTGGAGCCGAGCGTAGGCGAGTCAACCTGTCGGGACGTAGGGCCGCATTACCCCTCGTGCTCACACGGTTGCGTACCACGCGAGCGGGTCGGGCGATTTGCTTCGTGTGCCCCCGAGTCCGTCCGGGGGCGCTTGTTCATGCCCGGATCCGTGAGCATGGGCGACACCCCGCTGCCGTCAAGGGCCCGCGGCCTGGCAAGCGACGCGCCCATCCATGCCGAGACGCTTCCGCCGCGGGTCGGTCCCGCCGGTGGTTTGGTGCGGTCAGGGCGGCCAAGACAGCGGCCGCAGCTCGACGCCCCCCGCGACAAGTTCCCGTGGCCCGTCCCGGGACGCCAGGTCGTCCGGCGGCATCTGTGTGGTGGCGGGAGGTGCCGTGGCGGTTGCCCCGCCGGCGGAGCGAGGCAGGCAAGAGCATGACCACGAGGAACCCCAGCGTGCTGATCCGGCGGCCCGGGTCTCGGGGGCGCCTCCATCCGCTGCTCCTCCTCGGCTCGCTGGCTGCGGTGGTCCTGCTCGGATGTGCGACGAGCGAGCGCCCGGCCGACGGCCGATCGGTACCGTCGACCGTTCGGCCGACCCCACCCGCGGCAGTCGTCTGGTGGTCCGCCGCTCCCACGCCACCGCCTGCTGTCACGACCCAGCCGAGCGCGTCGCCCATCCCGCAGCCGACGCCGTCCGCGTCGCCCTACGCAGGCCTGCCCGCCACGCCTGCCGCGCTGCGCGTCGACCGGTTCGCCGAGGTGGTGGCGGACGACCTCGTGATCAGGTCCCGGCCTTCGGTGGGGAGCGACTCGGTGATCCTGGACCACCACCTCGGGGCCGGCGACCGGCTGTTCCTCGTGGCCGGTCCGGTGGAGGCGTCGGGGTACACGTGGTACGCCGGGCAGGACTCCGGGCCGTATGGGAACGAGCCGTTCGGGTGGGTCGCCTCCGCGAGCCGCGGTGGCGAGCCCTGGCTCGTCGGCCTCGACCTCGCCTGCCCGTCGCCCCCGGTCACGATCGAGCAACTCGCGACGATGTTCGTCCTGGAGCGAGTCGCGTGCTTCGGGGACACCCCGCTGTCGTTCGAGGCGTACGCGTGGAGCAGGATGCTGGCGGACTGGCCGATGGGCTGGTGGGGCACGCCTGCCTGGCTGCTGCCGCTCGTACACCAGGAGTTCGTCGGTGACTACGGCCACTGGTTGGCGGTCGTCTACGCGCCGGCATCGAACATCGTGAGAACGGCGGACGGGTATGTCGGCGACCCGCCCGGCAACGGCATCCGCTACCGGATCACCGGGCACTTCGATGACCCCGCCTCCGTCTCGCGTCGTGTAGGCGGGATCGACCCCGTGACGGGGAGCAGACACGAGTACGCCCGGGATTTGGCGCGGCTCGACTGTCGTGCGCAGTTCGTGATCACCGATCGGGAGCCGCTCGAGGGGGTGCCGACATGAAGCCAGACGCTGTCCCCCACGGGCCGTCACGTGTGGCCGCGGCTCTCGTCGTTGCTGCCGCGCTCGTGGCCGGCTGCGGAGGCGCAGTTCCACCCGTGGCACCCCCTGCCACCCCCGAGGCAACCGCGACGTCCTCGATGACCTCTCCGTCATCCCCGAGCGTGGCCGACATGACATCCCCGAGCGGTGCAGGCCGGACCGTGCCACCGACCGCGCCTTTGGGTACCTCGCTTGCCCCCGCGGCCGACGTGCCGGCGGGATCGCTTGGCCCCCCGGCTCCGCCCCCGGCGGCGACCGCCACCGGGCGCCCCGTCCTCTCGGCCTTCGGGACGCCCGCGATCGACGGGACCGTCGACCCCGGCGAGTGGGACGGCGCGGCACAGCTCGAGCTGCTCCTCCGGATGCCCGAGGCGGACGGCGGCTACGTCGGGTCGGGGCGCGTTCCGGCCGTCGTCTCGGTCATGAACGACGACGCGAACCTGTACGTGGCGGTGCAGATCGGGCAGATCGCCGACGACGCGGCGATGTGGATCACGTTCGACAACGACAACGACGGCACGCCCGTGGAAGCCGGCGACGACGTCGTCGCGGTACAACGCACCGAGGAAGCCCTCAGCTTCTACGACGCGGCGTGGTTCCCCTGTGCAGAGGGTCAGGGCGTGTCGGGCGCGTGGTGCGAGCCCCTCGACAGCGCGACGGGAGCAGGCTATCCGGCACCCGGCAGCATCGATGGCACGGCCGCAGGCGCACGCCCGCTCGAGACGCAGATGTTCGAGCTCGCGCACCCGCTCGACTCGGGCGACGCCCGGGACGTCAGCCTGCGTCCTGGCAACGAGGTCGGCATCCAGATGGTCCTGCAGCTCGGCGAGCGCAGGGACCCGAGCTGGTTCTGCGACTCGGGCGCCTGTGGGGGCGGGGGCAACGGGTACGCCACCATCGTCGTGGCGTCGCCGAGCACGTCCCCGCTCCGCCGGGGCCCGGTCATCAGTACGACGGCGTCCCCGGCGGAACCCGTGACTGGCTGGTACGTCGGCCGCACGACCGTGCGCGTGGCAGGCGTCGCAACGACGGAATCGCCGGTGGCCGCGATCCGCGTCTGGGGCCTGCCTGCGCGGATGCCTTTCCTGCTCCGGCAGCCTCCCGGAGGCCTCGGGGGGCAGATCGTCACCCTGACGGGGAACGCGGCGCAGCGGATCTGGCTCGATGGCATTACGATCCTGCACGCCTACGCCGTCGACCGGGACGGCCGCCTCGGGCCCTGGCTCTCGCTTCCCGTCCGCGTGGACGCTATGCCGCCCGCCGTCAGCCCGCCGCGCATCATCTTCCGAGAGGGCGGGATCGTCGGGGGGACGCCGACCTCGACCCTCGTGCGGTGGATCGGCACCGACGCGCAGTCGGGCGTGGCGCGATACGAACTGCAGGAGTCCGTGGGCGGCGCTTCCTATCGGACCGTCGCGACGGTTGGCGGCGGGACCACGGCGGTGGCGCGCCGGCCCGTGCTGGACGCCGTCTATCGCTACCGGATCCGGGCCACCGACCAGGCGGGCAACGTGGGTCGATGGATCGAGGGGGCGGCGTACCGCGTGTCGCTCGTCGACTCGGATGACGCACGCATCGAGCTCGGCGGCTCGTGGGAGACGGTCAGCGACCCGGATGCCGTCGGCGAATCCGTCCTCAGGGCCACGGACCCAGGTGCGACCGCGCGCCTGACGTTCGACGGCAGTGCCGTCGCGGTCATCGCGCAGAGCGGACTCGACCAGGGCATCGTGGAAGTCGCGCTCGACAACTCGCGGCTTGCCGGGCCGCGGGACGTCAACCTGGGCGCGCATGTCGCCGATGCGCGCGTGGCGTATCGCGCCGAGTGGAGTGGCGCCGGGCGACACGTCATCGAGCTCACCGTCGCGGGGACGCCGGGGCGACCCGCGGTGGGCCTCGACTCGTTTCTCGTGGCGACGACGGTCGCGACGTCCGGCGGAACGCCGGCAGGCACGCCCGAGGCCAGCTACGAGGCCGAGAACCTGGGGTGGCGTGGTGACGTGACCATGTTCCCGGTCGTTCAGGCCATGAACCGCGGGTTCGGCGCCTGGAGCAACGGACGACAGCTCTCGTGGTTTGCACGCGCGGACGAGACCATCTCGCTCGACGTCCCGATCACGCCGGGACGCTGGACGGTCCGCCTGTACGCCATGCGCGACACGTGCGCACCCTCCGTCCGCTTCTCCCTTGAGGGAGCTCCGCTCGGACCGAGCGTCGACCTGCGCGCCGACGCGGTGGGACTCTCAGGGCCCATCGAGCTCGGAACGACGGAATCCTCCTGGTCGGGAGTCGTGGGTCTGTCCATCTCCGTCGTCGGGCCGGTGGACGCCGCGTGCGGCTACGCGTTGGTCGGCCTCGACCGCCTGGTGCTGACACCCGAGGATTGAGCTCCTCCAGCCAGCTTTGCCACGCAACCCGCCTATCCCCTCGCTCGTTCAACCGTGGGCCGCAGCGGGATCCTACGTCGCTGAACGCCCCACCATTCGGGCGCGTCCAATGGTCTTGGCTCGTTCCTTGCCTGAGCCGCATCGCCCGGCCGCATACCACGCGACCGGGATCTCATACGGTCGGATCAGCCCCGGCGCCGGGCCCAACAGGCTACCCAGGCAGATCCGACGCGTCGGAGGCGATCGGGCCGCCGAACACCGCGCCACCTCAGCGGGGCGGCTCGCTCGCCTCGAACCCGACCGCTGCAAGGGCTTCAGCGATCGCGGCCCTGCCTCTGTCGTTGGGGTGTTTCCCGTCATCGCCGATCCAACCCTTCGCGACGACGTCCTCATCGTGGTTCGGTCCATTGAAGACGTCGAAGACCGACACGAACACCGCGTTGTTGGCCTCGGCCGCCTCCCGGACCACCTGCGTCTGGATCTCCCAGGTCGCGGTGCACTCCGGCTCGATCCCGGCCTCTCTCCATTGCGCGAGGAAGGGGTTCCACACGTCCTGCGCCCTCAGGATGGTGGGCCGGCCCTCCCGCAGGTCCCAGATCTCGGCGTACATCTGGTCCCACACGTCGCGGTACGCGCGCCAATCCTCGACCGTGGGAATCACGGGCGTCTGCCATTCCGACCCGGGATCGCCGCCGGCTTCGACGCAGGTCAGGATGTTCGGTCGCGGCAAGGCGTCCATCAGGTCTCCGGCGTCTCCGAACACGACGATGATCTCGGCCCCGGCCACCTCGTCAGCCAGGCCGGACTTGACCAGCCGCAGCAGCTGCGTGAGCGACCCCATCCCGGTGTGGTCATGGACCCGGACCTCGCGGCCCAGCGCCTCGGCGGCCAGCTTCCCGTACTTCTCGGCCACGCCGATGCCTGCCGAGTTGGAGATGTACACGAGATCGACGGGTTCGCCTGGTGGGAACACCCGCCCTTCGGGGCCTGACGGCGCCTCGGCCGCAGCCGACGGCGCGAGCGTCGTGGTCGGCGTGGCAGGCGCCGTCGGAGCGACCGTTGGCCCGCTTCCGCCGCAGGCCGTCAGCCAGGCCAGCAGCAGACATGCCACCAGCGGCACCACCGGACGTATCAACCTCCGTTGCCGCGGCATGTCGTCCTCCGACCGCCGAGACCGCCTCACCGCTGAGGCGGGCTGGGCAGGAGCAAGTCATCGCCCCGCTACGGCGACAAGGGTGCCGGCCGTGGAACGTATCGGTCCAGAGGCGGAGGGCCTGAACGCCTGGCGGCGATGCCTCGATCGTGCTCCTCGAATCCGATGATCTGGCGGCCTCGCTGTACGACACCGCCACCTCGAACGACCCGTTCGACGCGTGGTTCCGCGCCCACCTGCAGCGCGTTCACGGCGTGGATGGGGCAGGGGGGTCCCGCTTCGAGGACCCCGGGTCCGTCCGACTCGCGCTTCCCGTGGGTCAGGGCGGCGAACGGCCATGCGGACACGAGCCAGGCGCTCACCGCGCGCCACAGCGGAACGTCGAGCTCGGCTCGACTGGCTCGTACCCAACGACTGGACGATCGCGCGGCGCGGCCCGGGGCGCTGATTTCGGGAGCCGGGTAGACTCGCCGGCGTGTCCGCCGGCCAGGCAACTCCCGCCGCCGTCGATCTCCGTGGCGTCTCGCGGAGTTTCGGGGCCGTTCATGCGGTCGACGGAATCGACCTGCGCTTGGAGCTCGGGGAGATCGCCGCGCTCCTGGGGCCGAACGGGGCCGGCAAGACGACGACGATCGACATGATCCTCGGCCTCGGGCGACCCGATCGGGGATTCGTCAGCGTGCTCGGCATGTCGCCCGTCGTGGCGGTCTCGCGCGGCCTCGTCGGGGCAGTCCTGCAGACGGGCGGGCTCCTGAAGGACCTGACCGTTCGGGAGACGGTTCGCCTGACGGCGTCGCTGTACGCGGAATCGCGGCCGATCGACGAG
>JAJYJR010000394.1 GCA_021789355.1 Chloroflexota bacterium
CTCCCCCACCCAGCGATACGCCGGCGAGATCCCGTTGGCGAAGAGCGGCGTGGGGGCGGTGGTAAGTCGGAGATAATAGACGGCCCGACCGCTGATGCGCGAACTGTATTGGGTAAGTGGGCGGGTTATAGTACCGGCGTGCCATAGAAGCTGACACGCGGAAGGGTCACGCTCGCGATGCGTCCCGATGATCGAGGGGGTTCATCGAGCGACGCATGGCCACTAGGCGACCCATCACCCTCGGCGTGGCGCGCCCGCCATGTCCGAAGCATCACACCGGACGCGTCTGGCTCGACGGCCACGCCGTCAGCCGTGACGGGCGCTACGAGCGCACGCGCTTCCGCTGCTTCCCTGACAACGGCGACGAGGAGCACGTCTATCTCGCGCCCATGCCGCGCCGCCGCCGCTGCGGGCACGGCGACGCCGAGTGCCCCGAGTGCGAGCACCTGTTCGCCCGTGCCGACGGCCTCACCGCGCCGTGGCACTTCAGCCTGGCCGTGCGGGAGATTGCCGCGGCGCTCTACGAGGCGGGCCTGGGCACGAGCTACCGGGACATCGGCGAGCGGGCACGGGAACAGATCGCTCGCCGTGCGGCGCGGGGCACGCTCGTGGGGCAGACCAGCCACAGCGCCGCCCTCGCAATGGACTACCTCGACGCCTTCGCCGACGTGGTCGCGCAGGGGCCCGATCGCTGGCCGCGCATCCTCGCCGTCGATTCGCGCCCCATCCTCGTGCCCAACCACTCTGCCTGCTGCGGCGTGAAGCTCAAGCAGCGCCAGGCCAAGCAGGCGGCGCTGGGCGAGATCCCGGAGCCCGCGCCGATGTGGGGGCCGCTCGTCCACGAGTGGGCCGAGCTCGACAAGCAGGGCCGCCGGCGCAACCCGCCCAAGACGAAGCACTCGTCGCGCAAGAAGGCCATCGGCCACCTCATGGTGGCAGTCGGCTACGACCGGCCTCGGCAGCCGCACCTGTGGCTCGTGCGGATGATGGGAGGCGACGACCAGGAGAGCTGGGCCGAGTTCCTGCGCAGCCTGCCCGGCACCCCCGAGTGGATCGTCTCGGACCGCTCCGGCGCCATCGAAGCGGCGGTGGCCGATGTCTGGGGCGGCGGGCCGACGCACTACTTCTGCGAGCAGCACCTCGCGGTGAACGGGCTCAAGGCGGCGAAGGCGCGCTTGGCGCCAGGGATCGCCCAGGCCCGCCGTGAGCGCAAGGCCCGCGACGAGGCCGAGCGGGCCGCGAGGGGACTGCCCGCGCTGCCCAAGCGGGTGCCGAAGCGGATCCGCTCGGTCGGATCCGTGGCCGGCAAGACGCTCGCCGACTTCAGCGAGCTCGCCACGCAGTGGCACGCCACGCGCAACGGATCGCTCACGCCCGCCTACGTTCCCGCTGGCTCGGGACAGACGGTGTGGTGGTCCTGCGATGTCGGCCCCGACCACGAGTGGCAGGCCCAAGTCCGCTCCAGAACCATCCGCGACGCGCAGTGCCCCTTCTGCACGCACCGGCGCGTCGCGCCCTCGCAGTCGCTCGTGGTGACGCACCCCGACCTCGTGCCCGAGTGGCATCCCACCCGCAACGGCGCCCTCACGCCCAGGCACGTGTCCTACGGGATGCCGCGCGACGTGTGGTGGCGGTGCGCCGTGGACCACGACCACGAGTGGCTGGCACGCATCGCCTCACGCACCGGCCCCAACCACACCGGCTGTCCGATCTGCTCGGGTGCCCGTGGGAAGCCCGGCAGGCCGAGGCGCACGGCGCCCCGAGTGGCGGAGGCGGTCGCTGCCTGACTGATCGAGCGCACGAGCGCTCGATCAGTGTCCGCCCGGAAGGAACGAGCCGAACGCGAAGGCGCCCCTCTCCAATGCCTTTCGCGCTTCCTCACGCTCCGCGTCATCGTGGATTTCGCAGGTGGCATGCTCGCCCTCGGCGCACAGCGAACAGAGATAGCGCGGCTCGTCACCCGTCCGATCCGCGAGCCGATCCGAGAAGAACGGCGAGCCTGCGGACGTGTCCTCGCCACAGGAGATACACCGCTCCACTTGCTTTGCCATCTCGCGCTCCTCTAGGTCCGTGCGAACCGCCTCACCAGATGACGTGACGCTTGGGCCGATAACGCAGGCCAGCGCAAGCTGTAGCGGGGCTGCCCCCTTGCGATCTCTCCCGGTTCGTGTACGATAACGACATGGACCTTGATGTCTTGAATGAAACGGAGCTGATTGCCCTGCCCCAGGTGGAGCAGGCGATGGCGTGGCTCGTCCAGCACGGTCCTGTCGTGGCCGACCCACCCATCGAGAACTGGATCATGCGTCGGCTCGTCGAGACGCACCGCGTCATGCGGCTCCGCCGTTCGGTCTACCTCGCGCCCACAGCAGACGCTCGCCTCCCCGGTGTCGCGGCCACCGCCAACGCGCTCGACCCCGATGGGTATGTCAGTGGACTTGCCGCCCTGGCCCTGCACGGACTCACCGACCAGGATGTCGCCGACTGGAGGTCGATCTCGACCCGCCGCCAGTCCGACATCGCCTACGGCCGGGTCGCCGTGCACTTCATCTACTCGCCGAGTCGCGCGAGGAGCGGCCAGCGGACGACGGTTCGGAATGCCGGGGACGAGGTCGTTCTCGCGACGCCGGCCCAGGCTGTCCTCGACACCCTCCGCTTCCTCCCGGGCCAGATCGACTGGCTGTGGACGGCGCGGATGCTCCAGGAGGCCCTGGCCCGCGGCTCCGCGTCCACAGAGGAGATCACGTCACTGCTCGCCGATGACCCCGCGCCGTCCGCCGCAGTCGCGCGACGGCTCGGCTTCCTGTTCGACGCCCTCGGGGTCGAGGCACCCGCAGGGCTCGAGGCGATCAGTCGCGCGACGCACGACTGGACGGTGAGCAGGGACCCCCGCGTCGTCATTGATCGCTGGCGTCTCCGCAGCCCCTACTCGCTGCTCGAGATCCAGCGCGGGATCCGGGGCTGAGCGATGGCGAAGAAGCAGACGGTCACCGTGCGGCAGCGGGTCCGGGCACTCGCGGCGACGAGCGGTCTCCCCCTCAGCGAGGTGGACCGGGCGATCGTGCTCGGCCAGATCGCCGAGCTGCTCGCGAAGTCGCCCCGCGTGGGCACGAAGATTGCCTTCAAGGGCGCGGCCGTAATGCGGTTGGTCGAGAAGAGCCCACGGCTGTCGAGGGACCTCGACAGCTCGCTCATCATGCACACGGGCCGGCGGGTCACCCTCGAGGATGTGGAGGCCGCGTTGTCGACGGACGAGGCGCGGAAGATCGTCAAGCGCGTCGACCGGAAGAGTGTGTCATCCGAGTCCACCCAGCTGCGCATTCCCGTCATCGTCTGCCTGCCCAAGTCCGGGATCGACGAGGTTCAGGTGTCGTTCTCCGTGAACTGGAGCGAGCCAATCCTGCTCGAAACCGTCGTGGAAGACGTCGAGGTCGAGGGGAAGCCCGTGCGGCTGCGGGTGATGGCCCGGCCCGAGCGGATTGCCGAGAAGGTCCGCACCTACCTGAACCGGGGTGAGCACCGGGACGTCTTCGATCTGTATCTCTACGCGACGCGATGGATGACCAGGGGAGACTGGGGACAACTCGCCGACCTCGTCGAGAGGAAGCTGCTGGCCGACCCGAAGGCGTCGAAGGGCGACCAGGCGCGGGCCGCGTTCGATCGGAACACAGCAGCACTCGCAGTTGGCTGGGACGACCCGAAGAACCCGCTGCGCCTCCTGAGCGCCGAGGTCCCCGTCTGGAAGCAGGTGGGTCCGGTGCTCGCCAAGTTCCGGGCGAGGCTTCCAGGGACGGATGCAGCCCCGACAGACTGACGGGCCGACCTACTTCTCGTGCTGACCTGTGTTATCGACCCAAGCGTCCGTGACGTTGGTCCCCACGTTGGGGCAGCCGTGCAAGGACATCCGCGGCGCGGGCGACCGCATCGTGTGATCAGGCCGTGTCTGTCAGGAGCAGGTCGCTGGGCGCTGGCTTGTCGCGGCCAACGCCGTTCCCGGAATCCATAGTGCAGCACTTACCCAATCGAGTTCGCGCATCGGCCCGCCCGGGGTGCCAGGTGAACGTGTAGCGGCCACCGACCGTGGTGCGGGTGACCGACGTCAGCAGGACGTACCCGCGACCGGTGACGTAGCGGTAGATGGAAAGCGTCACGGGCACGGGTGGGTCCGACGGCGTGACCACGGCGGTGAGCACGACGCGCGTACCGGCCGCCACCCGGCGCGTGACCAACGCACTGACGCTGGTGAGTCCGACCTCGCGGCGCACCAGCACGCGCACCGCCGGGCTGGTCGCCTCCGCGCTGATCGCGGTGGCCGGCACGTCCGCCCGGAACCACGTGTTCGCGTCGATCTCGGCGCCCGTGGTGAAGGACCCGTCCGGCGCGGGGAAGACCGTCACGAACGGCGACCAGTCCCCTCCCCCGACCGATCGCTCGACGACCAGCGGCGCGCCGGTCCCACCGGAGACCCGTCCCGTCAGTGCCGCCGTCGACCCGATCCCGGCCACACGCGGCGAGGCGGCCAGCGACACCGCCGGCAAGATCATCGGCCGGATCACCCAGGAGCCGATGGGCGCCAGCGGGTTGCCCGCCAGGTCGACCACGCTGCCCAGCGAGACCACGTAGGACGCGCCTGGGACGAGCGGGGCGCTCGGGGTGAACGTGCCGGTGTCGGTGGCCGGGTCCCACCCATACGAACCGTAGAGCACGGTGCTGGACGCGTCCTGCAGGAGCAGCCCGAAGTTCATCCAGGAGGAGAGCCGGATCGGCTCCGAGAACGTGACCCGGATGGTCGGGAGCACGCCGGTGGTCGGACTGGCCGGATCCGGGTCGCGCGAGAGGACCACCGGCGGGGTCGTGATGAGCTGGATCGTGGCGTGGACGGGCGCGGACACGTTCCCCGCCCGATCGCGCGCCCGCACCCACAGGGTCTTGGTGCCGTCGCCGGGCGGGAAGGTCCACGGCACGGTCGGTGTGTACGGCTGCCAGGCCGACCAGGTGACGCCGTCGGCGCTGAGTGCGATGTCGCCCACCCCGGAGAGAGCGTCAGTGGCGATGACCGTGGCGGTCACGGTGGCGCTGTTGGTGGCTGGCGCCCCGCCGTCGAGCGTGAGCGAGACCGCGGGCGGCGTGGTGTCGGCGGCGATCTCGACGCTCAGGCGATACGTCCCCTCCACGTTGGTGGCGCCGCTCAGGTCGATGTAGAAGGTGCCACCGCCGATCGTCGGGTAGGCGATCGACTCGGTGCTGGTCGGGCCGGTCGAGCTCTTGACGAGGCCCACCGGCGGCTCGGCGTAGATGTTGGTGGCAGTGGAGTCGAAGAGGTACAGGTCGAAGTCGGTCCCCGCGGTACCGGAGAGCGAGAGCAGCAGCACGTGGCCCGCGGGAACGTCAACTCGGTACACGACGTCGTAGATGGGGCCACCGAGCTTGCCGCTGACCGTGGCCGCGGGCAGTGGCACGCCCGGGATGTTGTGGAGGGTGTCGGCGCCGAGGACGACCGGCACGGGGCCCGCCACCGCCAGCGCGGTCGATGCGATGAGCGCGGCTGCCAGCAGCGACGCGATCCGCGTGCGCGTCATCAGTGGGTGGGTGACCATCGGGTATCGCATCCCCAGAACGATAACAGGGGCCGGAGCATCGCTGCCCCGGCCCCTGCGAATTGGCCCGTCCGTCATCTGCGGACGGTGCTCACTCCCTACTTGGCCATGTAGCGGACCTGAACCGCGTTCGACCACGACGGAGCGTGGGTCGCGTCGCCATAGAAGCGACCCATGAACGAGAGCCAGGCCACCGAGCCTGCCTTGTAGTAGTAGTAGACGACACCCTGGCCGTTGGCGAGGCGCCCGGTGTGCGGCGAGAACGCCGACCACTTACCGTTG
>JAJYJR010000395.1 GCA_021789355.1 Chloroflexota bacterium
CCGCGGACCCTTCTGTGCGCTGGGCCCGCAGGGGGTCGCCACCCTGCGTCGCCAGGGGCGCCGCGCTCGCCGCCTCGCGGACGGCTTCCCGGAATGGCGCCTGGCGGGGCTGCCGGTCGCGGGCGGGAACGTGGAACGCAGGAGCGCGTGAAGCACGGCCGTGTCGGCCGAGCGGGTCGCCGTCACCGCCGCCGGTCGCGCTCCTGCGCCCGGATCGCCCGGAGGACGCCGTCGCGATTCTCCAGCGTGAGGCGGCGCAGGCCCGCGCGATCGGGGCCCAGGGAGGCGAGGAACCGGTCGGTGCGCTCCACGAGGCTCGGGCCGGCGAGAAGGGTCGGGTAGAGCCCGACCGCGATGCGCCTCGCGGTGCTGGCGGTGCGAGTGGCCCAGATGGCGCCCAGCGCCGAGAAGTACGGCTCCAGGAACGGCTCGAGCAGCGAGCGCTCGTGCACGCGGCCGAACCCCGCGATGACCGACACCTGGATCGCGCTGGACAGATCGTCGGCCTCGACCACCGACGCCCAGGCCGCCTGCTTGGCCTCGGCGGTCGGCCGGGCGGCCCGTGAGGAGGCCGCCGCACGCTCCCCAGCCGCCGTGGCATCCCGTGTGAGCTCCCGGTCGATCTCCACACCGCCGGCCCGTCCCCCGGCTGCGAGGGCGATCAGCAGTTCCCAGCGCAGGTCGGTGTCGACCTCCAGGCCCGCGAGCCGCTCGCGGCCGTCGAGCAGTGCGGCGACCGCATCCAGCTGCTCCTCCGTGGCCGCGTGCATGGCGAACGCCCTCACGAGCTGCAGCTGGGGGTCGCTGCCGGCCTCGGCGACGCGGGCCAGGTCGAGCAGCCGGCCGGCCACGGCCTCGGTGACCGCGGCGCGGTGCTCGGGTGCCACGTAGTGCCGGACACTCGCCCCCAGCTTGTCCAGGAGCTGTTCAATCGCCGAGGACTCGGTCTCCGCCGAGATGTTGTCGAGCACGAGCTCGACGAAGTCCCGGGCGGGCAGCTCGGCGTCGCGGGCCATGTCCCACGCGGCCGACCAGACCACGGCCCTCGGGAGTGACTCTGTGAGGGCACCGAGGTGCCGGATGGCCGTCGTCATCGAGCGCTCGTCCAGCCGCACCTTGGCGTACGCGAGGTCGCCGTCGTTGAGCAGGAGCAGGTCCGGTCGGCGGCGCCCGGCCAGCTGGGGCACCGGGGTGCGTTCGCCGTCCACGTCGAGCTCGACCCGGAAGGTGCGGGTCATGGCGCCGTCGACGAGGTCGTAGCCGCCGATCGCCAGGCGGTGCTGCCGCAGGGTGGGGTGGTCCGGAGGGGCCTCCTGCCGCACGGCCAGGGAGCTGATGACGTCGTCGTCATCCGCCCGGAGCTCGGGCCGCAGGGTCGCCACGCCGGCGCTCTCGAGCCACTGACGCGACCAGCGGCGCAGGTCGCGACCGGACGTCGCCTCGAGCTCCGCCAGCAGGTCGGAGAGCTCCGCGTTGCCCCAGGCGTGCCTGGCGAAGTAGCGGCGCAGGCCCTCCTCGAAGGGCTCACGCCCGACCCAGGACACCAGTTGACGCAGCACGCTCGCGCCCTTGGCGTACGTGATGCCATCGAAGTTCACCTGGACGGCCTCAAGGTCCACGATGTCCGCTACCACCGGGTGCGTCGACGGCAGCTGGTCCTGGCGGTACGCCCATGCCTTCTCGCCCATCAGGAATGTGGTCCAGGCCGTCTTCCAGCGGGTCGCCTCCGCCTGGGAGTCGGTTCCGGCGTACTCGGCGAAGGACTCGTTGAGCCACAGGTCGTCCCACCAGCGCATGGTCACCAGGTCGCCGAACCACATGTGCGCCAGCTCGTGGAGGATCACCATGGCGCGCGTCTCGATCTCCGCTTCCGGCACGCGGGACCGGAAGACCCACGCGTCACCGAGCGTCACCGCACCGGCGTTCTCCATTCCGCCCCCGAACTCGGGCACGAACAGCTGGTCGTACTTCTCGAAGGGGTACGCCAGGCCGAAGGCTCGCTCGAAGTACGCGAACCCGCGGCGCGTGACGTCCATGACCTCGCTGGCGTCGAGATGATCGGCCAGCGACGCGCGGCAGAAGACCCCCAGCGGGATCGTGCGACCGTCGCGGCTGGTGAGCTCGCCGCGTTCGACGTGGTAGGGGCCGGCGACGATCGCGGTGACGTAGGGTGGCAGGCGCGGCGTCGGCGCGAACCTCCAGGTAAGGCTGCCAGGGGCCGCGCCGGGACCGGCGTCGACCGGACGGGGGGTCGGCGAGTTCGACACCACCTGCCACGAGGAGGGCGCGGTCACGGAGAACCGGAACGTGGCCTTGAGGTCGGGCTGATCGAAGACGGCGAAGACGCGGCGGGCGTCGGCGGCCTCCAGATGGGTGTACAGGTACACGCCATGGTCCACCGGGTCGACGAACCGGTGCATGCCCTCGCCGGTGTGCATGTACGCGCAGGAGGCCTCGATGAGCAGCTCGTTCTCGGCGGCCAGCCCGGGCAGCTGCACGCGGACCCCGTCCGCGACCTCGGCGACCTCCAGCGCCTTGCCGTTGAGCACGACGCGCCGGACCTGGGGGGCGACCAGGTCGATGAAGGTGCCACTGCGCGGCTGACTGCTTCCGAACCGGACGATCGTGATGGACGAGAACGTCTCCTCGCCGGCGGTGAAATCGAGGGTCACGTCGTAGGACGACACCGAGAGGTGGGCGGCCCGTTGCCGAGCCTCTTCGCGGGTCAGGTTCATGCCCGGCATGTTGGTCTCTCCACTCTCGATCCCACCCTGAAGTGCTGCGCGACGAATCGCTGTGCCGAAGGCTACCGCTTGTTGACCTCCGCGGCAGGCCGGGTCGGCACCAGGGAGATGACCAGCACCACGGCGCACAACGGTGCGGCGACCCAGCTGAGATCGCCCGGCGGTGTCCCCATGGTGACGAGGTGCTTGTACTGTCCGATGGTGAGCGCCATCAGCAACTGCGCGCCGCCCCACTGGGCGAGCAGGCCGATGATGTTCGTCCCACCGGCCACAGCGGTGTTCATCGTGGCGATGGACTGGGCGCCGCTGTCCGGCGCGAGGATGTGGATCAGGCTGCGCACCGTCCCGACGACGTTGTAGAGGGCGAGGAACCACACCGCCAGCCGGGGGCCGGCGTAGCGATCCGCGGCGGCTGGCAGCAGCAGTCGGAGATCAGGTCGGGGCATGGCGGGATGTCACCTCGGTACCAGGACACGGAAGGTGGCCGGGAGGGATCGACGCTCCCGGCGAGGGCAGCCGCGTCCCCTCGACATCGACGTGCGGCAGGATCCGGTCGAGCCAGGCGGGCAGCCACCAGTTCGCCCGACCGAGCAGGGTCATGGTCGCGGGCACGAGCACCAGCCGGACCACCGTGGCATCGATCAGCACGCTGGCGGCCAGCCCCACCGCCAGCATCTTGATCACGACCTGACTCGAGGCGACGAAGGCGATGAAGACGCTGGCCATGATCAGCGCAGCCGCCGAGATCACCCGGGCGGTGGACGCGAGGCCGGAGGCGACCGCCTCGGTGTTGTCGTGGGTGGCCTCCCACGCTTCCCTGACCCTCGACAGGAGGAACACCTCGTAGTCCATCGAGAGGCCGAAGATGATGGCGAACATCATCATCGGGACGTAGGACTCGATCGGCACGTTCTCCGACAGGCCAAGCAGGCCGCGACCCCAGCCCCACTGGAAGACCGCGACGACGAGGCCGGCAGAGGCGCCGATCGACAGCAGGTTGAGCACGGCCGCCTTCACCGCCAGCAGCAGGCTGCGGAAGGCGAGGATGATCAGCAGGAACGCGGTGCCGACGACGACGGCGAGGATGATCGGCATCCGGCTCACGAGGATGTCGCGCCGCTTCCCGTGAGCGTCGCGGGCAGGCTCGTGTCGACGAGCCGATGGAACAGGGTCGAAGTTGCCGCATCCTGCGGGGAGCTGGCGGGCACGACGGTGCCGACGAGCAGCGCGCCGTTCGGCGACGGCTGCAGGGGTGAGACGCGGGCGACGTCGGGGACCGCTGCCAGGTCGCGCCGGACCGTGCCCGCGAGCTGCGCGAGCGAACTGGTGGCGTGCCGGGTATCCACGACGATGGTGAACTGGCCGTTGGCTCCGGGGCCGAAGGCCTGGGCGATGAGGTCGTATGCCCGCTTGTCGGTGAAGCTCGTGGGATCCGCGCCGTTGTCGACGTGGCCGAGTTGCACCGAGACGAGCGGGACGGTCAGGACGGCGAGTACGAGCACGCCACCGACCAGGAACCACCAGGGTCGCCCGGCGACCAGCCGCGCGTACCGGCGCCACGCCCCGCCACCCGACGCCCCGGGCTCGGCGACCGGCCTCCGCGCGGTGAACCGGTCGATGCGCCGGCCGGCAAGGCCCAGTCCGGCCGGCACGAGGGTCACCGCCCCGAGCGCCGCCACCGCGACCGTGAAGACGGCCGCGAGGCCGAGCTGGCCGATGAACGTGATCCCGGAGGCGTAGAGGCCAAGCAGCGCCACCGACACCGTGGTCGCCGCGACGAGCACCGCGTGGCCGCTCGTCCCGACGCTGCGGCCCGCGGCGGCGACGGGGTCCTCACCGTCCATGATCGCCTGGCGGTACCGGGTGGTGAGGAAGAGCGCGTAGTCGATCCCCACGCCCAGGCCGATCATCGCGGCCAGGGTGGGCGAGGCGGTGCCGAACGTCAGCACGCCCGCCACGAGGGAGAGGATCGAGAGCCCGATGCCGACCCCGACGAGCGCGGTGACCAGCGGGAGTACTGCGCCCAGGACGCTGCCGAACGTGAGCAGCAGGACGAGAAGGGCGACGGCGAAGCCGACGGCCTCGCCGCGAAGGTCCGACGGCGCAGGCCGGGTGATCTCCTGGAGCCCGTTTCCGTACTCGACCTCCACCCCGGCCGCGCGCGCCGACGCCGTCGCCCGGTCCAGGCTGGTGACGTAGCCGGCCCCCAGCGTCCTGGGCTCGACGTCCAGGCGGATCGTCACGTATGCGGTGCGTCCGTCGGTCGAGAGTGCGGGCGACCCGGCGACCAGCGGGTTCGACACGGAGAGGACGTGCGGCAGCCGTTGCAGGGCGAGGAGGGACTGCTCGATGGCCGCCCCACGCGCGGCCAGGGTGCCGGTCGCCACGTGCAGCACCACCTGCCCGCTGTAGCCGCTCGCGGCGGGCTCGTTGGCCGTCAGGAGGTCCGCGCCCACGGAGGCCTGAGTTCCGGGAAGGTCGACGTTGTCGCTGAACACGCCGCCGGCGACTTGCCGCGCGGCCAGGGTGCCCGCCAGGAGCAGCGCCCACAACAGGACTATGACGGCCGGATGCCGAGCGGAGGCGGTGCCGAGCCGCTGCAGGCGTCCCACCTGCACGGCATCGCGCGTCGACTCGTGGTGCGGAGGGGACTTGGGCGCGGGGGGCATGGGCGGGGACTCCCAGGAATGTGACAGGACTGACAGTCCTGCGATGCTATGCCGTGAGTGAAGAACTGTCAACGGTGACAGTTGACGTCGCTGACAGAAGGGGCTATCGTCGCTCCATGGACGGGTTGGAGACGCCGGGGCGTCGCGAGCGGAAGAAGACCCGGACACGGGAGGCGCTGCGGGCCTCCGCGCGACGGCTGTTCGCGCAGCAGGGTTTCGCCGCCACCACCGTGCAGCAGATCGCCGACGCCGCCGACGTGTCCGAGCGGACCTTCTTCCGCTACTTCGAGTCGAAGGAAGATCTGCTCCTGCCCGACGTAGTCGCCCTGTTCGAGGTGGTCGAGCGGGCGATCCGCGGCCGGCCGCGCGACGAGCAGCCACTGACCGCGATCCTTGAAGCCTTCACCGGCGCGATCGACGGCTCCGGGGTCGCCGG
>JAJYJR010000396.1 GCA_021789355.1 Chloroflexota bacterium
TGACCGCTATCGGTATGCTGCTGGTGGTCATTGCGTTGGCCGCGGGTCTGCCCGCCCGGCCGGCGGAGGAAGACGGGGTGGGCGAGTAGCGGCCTGCCACTGGCGCGAGACTCGCCGAAAGCAGGTCGTTTCGGGCACCGTCCACGACGGGTGATCATTGGTGAGAGACCCTCCTGTCCTTCCGGATCGCCGTAGTCTTCCTCGGCAGATGCGCACCCCTGCGCAGAGCGACCGACATGAAGGATGTGGCCTGTGCAGACCGACGCCAGCGGCATAGGTGAGCGCCGGGTCAGTAGACTCCGCTACCGGCTCGAGCCTGGCGCGATGCTTTCGTTCAACAATCCATCGCCGCTTGACCGCGAGACCGCGACGTTTCGCCTCCACCTCGCGGACGGGACCGCGACCTTCGAGATGGTGGGGGACTTCGCCTCCGAAGAGGCCGCGCGCGCGGTCGTGGACCCGTACTGCCAGGCGTGGGAACTCGACTTTGCTTTGCGCATGAACCGGGAGATCAGTTTCGCCTTCGAGGGAGCTGAGATGGAGGCGCCTCGGCAACTCCCCGGTTCGCGCAACCAAGACGTGCAGGTATCAGCGATCGACGCGACCGGACGAGCGCTTGACGTCGCGAGTGTGAGCGTCGAGTACGCGACATACCCTGAGCCGCCCGAACGGTTCGGCACCTCGATCGAAACCGAGATGATGTACTACCACCTGCGGCAGTATCGACTTCGCCGCGAGACCTTTGCGGTCATGGGCTACTTCTGCCTGACCGTCCTTGAGTGGCGTGCCGGTGATCGGGGCAAGGCCGCCAAACAGTACCGCGTCGACCCCAAAGTGCTCGCCGAACTCGGGCGCCTCACCTCCGTCGTTGGCGACGCGCAGACAGCACGCAAGCTCGACCGCCAGAACACGCTTCGTCCGCACACGCCCGAGGAGCGCGTGTGGATTGAGGCAACGGTGCACGCGCTGATCCGCCGGGCCGGTCAGATCGCGTCCGACCCCGGTGCTCAATGGCCACGTCTGACTCTTGCGGATCTTCCTCGCCTCTAGCTTCCGATAGGCGCTCGCCCACGTTCCGGCGCTTCGACACGATGCATACTGAGTTCGTCTAAACCCACTCGGGTCGTTTGGACAGGAGCAGTCGAGATGCCTCGCCTCGCGGCCGCACTGCTAGTCGCAGCACTCGTGGGCGCGAGCTGCGGCTCAGCGACTGGGCCGAGACCATCGGCGAGCGCAGCAACATCGATGTGGACAGCGGTACCCACGGGCGTCTCGGAGACGACTCCACCCGCTCCGATAGCCGCCGCGCCTGACGTACCGGGGCCGACACCGGCGCAGGCACAGTGGCGGCGAGTCTCCGGGCTGTCGGCGTTCCGTGACCCCAAGGGTCGCTCACGAAACTTCGACAGAGTCTCCCTCACTACGAGCGGCCTGATCGCTGTTGGGAGCCTCGACGACGGGAATGGCGTCAGCTCGACCGGCGTGTGGACCTCCACCGACGGCCTGAGTTGGAAGCGAGCACCCGACAACCCCGCGTTCGACGGCACGTTCATCACTGACATCCTGTCGCTGACGACCGGCGCAACGCTTCTCGTGGGGGCCGATGAAACCGCGGTGGCTCCCACAGCAGTGATCCTTGGTGGCAGTGACGGCGAGTTCTCGCCAATCGCAGCGTTTGCCAATGCCCGGATCTTCGGAATCACGCTCATGAACCACGAGTTCGTGGCCGTCGGCACGACCACCGATGCGAAAGGCAACTGGGCGCATTCAGCGATCTGGCGCTCGTCTGACGGGTCGACATGGAAGCGGACTGCCGGACCCGGTGGAGCGAAGGCCCTCTCTACCCTCGCCGTCTTCGACGGGCACCTTCTGGCGACCTCAGTATCAGGAGCCGCGGCTGAGGCGCTGAAGATGGTGACGACATTCTGGTCTTCGACGGACGGCGTCCACTGGTCCGAGGGAGATCGGATCACTGGCGTAAACGTCACCGACCTAGCGGCCGCGGGTTCGGTCGCGGTCGCGGTGGGAGCGGCATACGAGACAGACAACGCGCCGCATCCGGCGGCCTGGTCCAGCCCCGATGGAACCCGTTGGACGAAGGCTCTCCCGCCGACTCTCGCGGCAGCCGCACCGGAGCTTGGAGTGCTGCTGGGTGTCTTCGGGTCCAAGGGCATGTCGATCGCTGTGGGCTGGACGTTTGGAGATCCGTCGAGGGCGCTCGCGTGGGCGAGCCTCGACGGCAGCTCGTGGGCGCTCTTGGGGGACGAGGCGGCGCTCGACGATGCACAACCGGCAGATGTCACCGTCCTTGACGGGCGAGTCGTGGTCGTTGGCGGAACAGGCGACCCCGACTCGGAGGTCCCGCTCGTCTTGCTCGGGCCGACCCTATAGCGGCCCGCCCACCGAGACGAGAGGCCGGCGTGCTCCATGACCCGGCTTGGCTTTGAGTGCGCAGCCCGCCACGCTCGATGCTATCGTGCCGTGGGGCTGGCGGCGCGTGTGGAGGGTGGGGTTGGATATGGCCCGGGTACCCGGTGAGAGCTGGTACGACACCGCACAGATCTGCCGGAACGGGCACCTCGTCAGCGCGTATTACGAGAGCCAACCGGAGCACCGGCAGGCGTTCTGCGACAAGTGCGGCGCGCCGACCATCATCGCCTGCGAAGCCTGCGAAACGGCCATTCGCGGTGCCTATCACGTTCCCCGGGTCCTTGGCTTCCTCGGGCCCACTTCGCCGCCGGCCTACTGCCACGCCTGCGGCCAGCCCTACCCGTGGACCGAGGATGCGATGGCCGCGGTCCGTGAACTGGCGGACGAACAGAATGTACTGACGGCCGAAGAGCGGGAGCAGCTCAAGGCGACACTGCCCGACCTCGTGGCCTCGACGCCCCGCACGACGCTCGCCGCAGGTCGCTTCAAGCGGCTGGTTGCGACGGCTGGGTCCGGTGCGGCGGACGCATTCCACGATCTGCTCGTCGACGTGCTGAGTGAGGCCGCGAAGAAGGCGATCTGGGGACCCGGCGCTTGAAGACGAACGTCCTGTACTACGGCGACAACCTCGACATCCTGCGCCGCTTCATCCCGGACGGTCGAAGCCCGGTGACATCGTGCTCGATCCGTTCTGCGGCTGCGGCACCGCCACCGTCGCCGCGCAGAAGCTCGGGCGGCGCTGGATCGGGATCGACGTCACCTACCTCGCCATCGCCGTCATGCGCCAGCGTCTGCGCGACAGCTTCCCCGAGCTTACCGAAGTGGAGGTGGTGAACCGGCCGACCGAGGTGGCCGGCGCCCGGGCGATGCTGAAGGACGGCAGCCTAGAGCACCGCTACCAGTTCCAGTGGTGGGCGCTCGACCTCGTGGGCGCGAGCCCGCGGGGCAGCGTCGAGAAGAAGGGGGCCGACCGGGGCGTTGATGGCGTGATCACCTTCACGGGCGCGGGCGGTAAGCCGGAGACGTGCATCGTGTCGGTCAAGAGCGGCACCGTGAACCGGGCCATGATCGCCCAGCTCAAAGGGGACATGCACGCGCACGGCGCCGCGATGGGCCTCTTCGTGACGCTGGAGGAGCCAACCGCTCCCATGGTGCAAGAGGCCGCCGAGGCCGGGTACTACCACTCCGACGTGTCGGGGCGTGACTACCCGGCCGTCCAGATCCTGACCATCCGCGAGCTGCTCGACGAGGGCACGAAGCCAAACCTGCCCCTCCTCGTGATGCCTGCCTACCAACAGGCGCAGCCGGTCAAGAAGGCGGCCGAGCAGGCCGAGATGTTCGGCTGAGATGACGAGGATTCCGGAGCCGACCGTCTAGGGGCTCCGGTGCTCACCGAGGAGATACACCGCGTCACCGTCCCTGCTGCCGCGCGATCCCCGACTGTGGCGCGCACAGGAAGGTCGGAAACGACCTCTTTGTGGGCCGGCCCGAGAGCATGCTGCCGCCCAGCCAGGGTCAAGGCTGCGGTCGGTCGTGCCCTTTCGGCACAGGCGCGCTCGCACCCGCATCCGCCACGATCTTTCCTCGATCCGTCAGCCCCAGCAGACCTACGCGCCGAATAGCTGCAGCCTGCTTCGGATGCAGGGCGAGGTAGCTCTCGGCGGCCTCAATCGCGGCATGCGTCGGCGCCTTGCGGAGGGTCTCGTGGAGTTCATCCAACGTCGTCACCAACCCCGGGGCGTCTACGGCGAAGAAGAGGGCGAGGGGTAAGGCGATCTCCTGAGCGCGTCGGATCAAGCGCGGGAGTGCCCCTGGACCCAAGGAATTGCGACCTCCGAAGAGCTCCAGCATGCGGGCGACCTCGGGGAGTTCCACCAGCATGAAGCGGACGCGCGGACGGGCCGCCCGAAGATCGTCCACGGTCGCGGAGGTGACGAGGGACTGCAGTCGATCACGCGTGAAGGCGCGCATCACCACCAGCCCGTCAAGCGCGTCACCGGTCAGCCACGGGCCCGCGTCGTCCAGGCGATCGCGCCGGGCTCGCGGCGCCATGCCCGCGGCCCGTTCGATAGTCGCCGCTCCGTCCTCGTCCAGAGAATCCGCACCCTGACCTGCCATCAGCAGCATCCCCTGGAAGAGACCGTCGGCGACTTCGGGTCCGACGCGCCCCAGACCCAGCATCGCACCGAGCTTCGGGGCCATGCGCTCGGCGAGCCTGGACCATTCGTCGAGCTGGTGATCGGAGGGATCCGCTGGCAGCGGGTCGGTGGGGAACCAGGCGAGCACCGCCTTCCGGACGTGCTCGGTGTCGATGGGCCAGCCCTCGGCCCAGAGCAGCACCGCGAGCTTATGGCGCGACTTCGTCTGCCGCCGTAGCTGGCAGAGCGCAAGGAGCTGCGGCGTCACACCCGGCGCGCGCTCCGTGACGAACCCATGCCGGCCCACGGACACCTGATTGGCGGTGCGCGACAGGAGCCCGTCCACGACCCACTCGTGGACCTGGGAGGCGGTGACCTCAAACCCCGCAGCGTGGGCAGCCTGCGCCAGCTCCGCGTACGCAGGTGTCTCCCGCCGTCGTACTGCAGTGGGAATCCGGGACGAGTTGCGCGGGGGCCGGTTGGTAGAACTGTGACGGCTTCGGGAGGCACCGTGCTTCCTCGGTCAAGCGAAGAGGCGGCTCCCGCCGGCTGCACCGGCGCTTACCGGCGGCTCCCCCGCCCGCGCGCGGTGCCTCGGCGCGGACCCGCGGCGAGCCGTCCGGAGCAGGCGCCCGTCATCCGACCTGCTCGCACCACACGATCTCGTGGCCTGCCGGCCCGTCGTCCCCGCGCATGCTGCGTTCACACGCGAGCGGCCCGCCCGGCTGCCAGAAGGGATCCTGCCGCCGGGGCTTGCAGGGCTGCGTCCGCAGCCACCGCTTGGCCGCCGCAACAGCGGCACCGAAGGTCTCGCCGGCGAACGGACCGTAGGCCGTGGCGTCCCCGTCGCCCATGGAGCGGCAGATGACGATCGCCGCGTGAGCAGCCCCTGAATGCTCTTCGTCCGCGTCGGCGGGCCGATCGGCGGCTCGAACCGGCGCGGCGGGAGCCGACACGTCGGCCTCCGCCGCGCGGGGATGGGCCTCCGAACGCCAGGTGGCGCGGCCCGGGAAGTCGAGACAGGTGCCGTCCGCCTCGACCTGGGCGTAGGCCGCGTTGGCCTCCCAGACCACCCTGGCCAGGTCGGCCGCGAACGCCTCGAAGGAGGCCGAGTTGATGAGTTGGTCGGCGCCCCACGTGATGAGCGTGGTGGGCCTGTCGGGCGGATACTCGGCGGCATTGAGGTCGAGTCCCTCCCACTCGTCGCCGAGCGCAGCGAGGATGGCATCGACGCGCTCGGGCCGCGCGTCATGGATCCGCAGATCGATCCGCCAG
>JAJYJR010000397.1 GCA_021789355.1 Chloroflexota bacterium
CACCAGGTGGTGGAGCTTCAGCATGTAGATGTAACCGACGGTGATCTCGCGGTCGAACGGCTCGCCGGTGCGCCCATCGTGGAGGACCGTCTTTCCGTCCAGGGGCAGCCCGGCGGTCTGGAGCTCATCGCGGATCTGGGACTCCGTCGCGCCGTCGAAGACGGCCGTCGCGGCCTTCTGGCCCTGCTCGTGGAGCGCCCACCCGAGGTGGGTCTCCAGGATCTGGCCGATGTTCATCCGGCTCGGCACGCCCAGCGGATTCAGGATGATGTCCACGGGGGTGCCGTCGGGCAGGAAGGGCATGTCCTCCTGGGGCAGGATCTTCGCGATCACGCCCTTGTTGCCGTGGCGCCCGGCCATCTTGTCGCCGACGCTCACCTTGCGCTTCTGGGCGACGCTCACCCGGATGAGGCGGTTCACGCCGGGCAGCAGCTCGTCGCCGTTGTCGCGGCTGAACTCCCGCACGTCCACGACCTTGCCCCGCTCGCCGTGCGGCAGCCGGAGGCTCGAGTCCTTCACCTCGCGCGCCTTCTCGCCGAAGATCGCTCGGAGCAAGCGCTCCTCCGCGGTCAGCTCGGTCTCCCCCTTCGGGGTGATCTTGCCGACCAGGATGTCCCCCGGCTGGACTTCCGCGCCGATGTAGACGATGCCGTCCTCGTCGAGGTCCTTCAGTGACTCCTCGCCGACGTTCGGGATGTCGCGGGTGATTTCCTCGGGGCCGAGCTTGGTGTCGCGGGCCTCGACCTCGTGCTTCTCGATGTGGATGCTGGTGAAGAGGTCCTCGCGCACCAGCCGGTCGCTGATGACGATGGCGTCCTCGTAGTTGCCGCCCTCCCAGCTCATGAACGCGACCAGGATGTTGCGGCCGAGGGCCAGCTCGCCGCGGTCGGTGGAGCTGCTGTCGGCGAGGATCTGCCCCGCCTCGACCCGCATCCCGACGTCCACGATGGGCCGCTGGTTGATGCAGGTGCCCTGGTTGGAGCGCACGAACTTGTCGATGCGGTACTCGTCGAGCGACACTCCGTCCCCGTCGGGCTCGACCTTGACGAGGTCGGCGGTGACACTGAGCACGCTGCCGGCGCGGCCCGCGACCACGACCTGGCCGGAGTCGCGCGCGGCGCGCTCCTCCATGCCGGTGCCCACGATCGGCGCTTCCGGCTCCAGGAGCGGCACCGCCTGGCGCTGCATGTTGGAACCCATCAGGGCGCGGTTGGCGTCGTCGTGTTCCAGGAACGGGATCAGCGCCGTGGCCACGGAGACCACCTGCTTGGGGCTGACGTCCATGTACTGGATCTGCTCGGGCCGCGCCTCAGGGAACTGGTCCCGGTAGCGGCACGGCACGCGCGCGTCGAGGAAGTGGCCCTCCTCGTCCAGGCGCGCGTTGGCCTGGGCGACGTAGTACTCCTCCTCCTCGTCGGCCGGGAGATAGACGATCTCGTCGGTCACGAACGGCCGGATCGGGAAGGCGTGCGCCTTCTGGCGCTTGAGCTCGGCCACGGCCGCTGGCGTGAAGGCCTGGCCGGCCTTCAGGGCCACCTCGCCGCCCTTGCCGACCACGTCGACGCCGGCCTCGTACCGCTCGAGCCCCTGCTCATCCCAGGCGACCGAGCCCTTGACCTTCCGGTACGGCGTCTCGATGAAGCCGTACTGGTTGATGCGCCCGTACGTGGCAAGGGACCCAATCAGGCCGATGTTCGGGCCCTCGGGCGTCTCGATAGGGCAGATCCGGCCGTAGTGGCTGTGGTGCACGTCGCGGACATCGAACCCGGCGCGCTCGCGCGAGAGGCCACCGGGGCCGAGCGCGGACAGGCGGCGCTTGCTCGTGAGCTCGGCCAGCGGGTTGGTCTGGTCCATGAACTGCGAGAGCTGGCTGCCGCCGAAGAACTCCTTCATGGCCGCCACCACCGGCCGGATGTTGATCAGCGCGTTCGGGGTCGCCTTCTCGATCTCCTGGATCGTCATGCGCTCCTTGACGACCCTCTCCATGCGCAGGAGGCCGATGCGGAACGCGTTCTGGATCAGCTCGCCATTGGCGCGGATGCGGCGGTTCCCCAGGTGATCGATGTCGTCCGGTCCGCCGAGGCCGTTGTTGAGCTCGATGAGCCGGCCCACGATCGCGGCGATGTCCTCGCGGGTGATCGTGCGGCTCTCGCGCAGCCCCAGGCCCATCCGGTCGGTCACGTCGCGGAGCTTCTTGTTGAACTTGTAACGGCCGACACGCCCGAGGTCATACCGGCGGAAGTTGAAGAAGAGGCTGTCGACCAGCTTCTCGGCGTTGTCGCCCGTCGGCGGGTCGCCGGGGCGCAGCTTCTTGTAGACCTCGATCAGCGCCTCCAGGCGCGTGGAGGTGTTGTCCTTCTCCAGCGTCGAGGCGATGTACTGGGCCTCGCCGTCGACCGTCCTGAACAGCTCGACGATCCGCTCGTTCGATTCCCAGTCGTCCCGCCGGTCCGGGTCGGGGTCGCGGCCCACCGCGCGGAGCAGCTTGGTCGCCTCGAGCTTGCGCTTCCGATCGACCTTCACGTAGAGCTGCTGGCGCGGCCCGGTCTCGAACTCGAGCCAGGCGCCGCGGTTGGGGATGACCTTCGCCGCGTACAGGTCGCGGCCGGTGGTGGGGTCCTCGGTCCTGGTGTAGTAGACGCCCGGCGAACGGACCAGCTGGCTGACCACCACGCGCTCGGCGCCGTTGATGATGAACGTCCCCTGGCCCGTCATGAACGGGAAGTCGCCGAAGTACACCTGCTGGCGCAGCGTCTCCCCGGCCCGTTCGGGATCCTTCAGCACCAGCTCCACGTCCACGTAGAGGGGCTTGGAGAAGGTGCGGTCCTGCTGGCGGCACTCGAGCTCGCTGTACTTGGGATCGCCGAAGCGGTAGTCGAGGAAATGGAGCTCCATGACCTTGCCGGTGAAGTCCTGGATCGGGCTGATCTCGTCGAAGAGCTCGCGGAGCCCGTGGTCCACGAACCAGCGGTACGAATCGAGCTGCAGCTCGATCAGGTTCGGGATTGGAAGGACCTCGGGAATGCGGGCGTAACGCTTTCGGGCGGGGGCGTACGGCGCGCGCCGAGAGGACTCAGCGACAGACAGCATGAACCGCTCCTTGGCGGAGGAGGAGGGAGGGAAGGGGGGCCGCGCTCACAGACCGATCAGGATACCACGCCAAACCGTTCTGTCAAACCCCTCCCGGAGCCAGAAGACCACCGGCAAACCCGAAGAGCGGGGCCCGGATGGGCGCCCGCTCCCGGCCGGGGCCCCGCGGCAGGGTCGCCGTGGGGCCACGGGATCACTTGATATCGACGGTCGCGCCCTGCTCGGACAGCGCGGCCTTGATCTTCTCCGCTTCCTCCTTCGAGACCGCCTCCTTGACCGGCTTCGGGGCGCCGTCGACCAGATCCTTGGCCTCCTTGAGGCCGAGGCCGGTCAGCTCGCGCACGACCTTGATCACCGGGATCTTGTTCGGCCCGACGGCGCTCAGGATCGCGGTGAACTCGGTCTGCTCCTCCTCCGGGGCGGCCTGAACGGCGGCGGCGGCGGGAGCGGTGGCGATCGCCACGGGGGCGGCGGCGGTGACGCCGTAGCGCTCCTCGAACTTCTTGATGAACTCGGACAGCTCGAGAACGGTCATGCCGTCGATCGCCTCGAGGATCTGCTCCTGGGTCAGTGCCATTGGTGCGTGCTCTCCGTTCATGTCCTGGTTGAAGTGGGTCCCGTCGTGTCGCGGCGGGGCCGGCGGATCCGGCAGCCACCGCTGCCTGGCCATCCAGGCCGGGCCGGCGCTACGCGCCGCTCTGGCCGCCGGAGCGCTGCTCCTGCAGCTGCGCAAGCGCGTAGCCGAGGTTCCGCAGCGGGGCCGCGAGGAGGCCCGCCATCGTCGTCAGCGGCGAGCTGACGGCGCCGGCCAGCTGGCCGAGCAGCTGCTCCCGGCCCGGGAGCGTGGCGAGGCGGGTCACGTCGTCGGCCTCGATGCGCCGCTGCCGCAGCACCGCGCCGCGCACCTTGAGGTTGCGGTACGGGCGTATCGCGTCGAGCAGGGCGCGGGCCACCACGGCCTCGTCGCCGGCGCCGAGCGCGATCGCCGTCGGGCCGTCGAGGAGCGGCCCGAGCTCGGACCTCCCCGCCTGGTCCGCGGCGATCTTCGCCAGCCGGTTCTTGACGACGCGGTAGGTGACGCCCTGGGGTCGCAGCGAGCGACGGATGGCGGCCAGGTCGGCGACGCTGAGGCCACGGTAGTCGGTGACGATCGACGCGGACGCGGCCGAGAACTCCTCGGTCAGCGCCGCCACGGTCGCCCGCTTGGCCTCGGTGGGCATGGGCCCTCCTTTCCTGTCGGACGCCTGGCACCCAGGCGCCCCTGCGTCGTTCCGCGAGGGGCGCATGCCCGGGCAGAGGACCCGAACGATGAGCTCGCCTCGGCGTGCCCGCGAGCCTCCGGGCGAGTGCCCGGACGGTCCCGCGATTTCGGCCGCCCCTCTCGGGGCGGACGCACGCTGTCTGCGGCGGAACGGTCTTCAGTTGATCGCGGCGCCCGGCAGAGCCTGCGTCGCTCGTCTGGTGGGCGGCGCCGCGCGCCGCCGGTGAATGTCAGGCCTGCGCGGCCGCTGCCAGCAGGGCTGGCACGTCGATGCGGATGCCGGGGCCCATGGTGGAGGCCACGGTCAGTCCGCGGAAATACTGGCCCTTGGCGGCGGCGGGCTTGGCGCGGTTCACGGCATCGACCAGCGTGGCGAGGTTCTCGACCAGCTGCTCCTCCGCGAAGGAGGTCTTGCCGAACCGTGCGTGGATGATGCCGCCCTTGTCGACCTTGAACTCCACGCGTCCCGCCTTCACCTCGCGGATAGCGCGTGTCAGATCGAACGTGATGGTGCCGGACTTGGGGTTCGGCATCAGGCCGCGCCGGCCCAGGATCTTCCCGAGCTTGCCCACCATGCCCATCATGTCGGGCGTGGCCAGCGCCACGTCGAACTCGAGCCAGCCGGACTCGATCTTCTTGACCAGGTCCTCGCCGCCCACGATCTCCGCGCCGGCGTCGGTCGCCTCGCGCGCCTTCTCACCCTGGGCGAAGACGAGTACCCGGACATGGCGCCCGGTCCCGTGGGGCAGGACGACCGTCCCGCGCACCATCTGGTCGGCGTGGCGGGGATCGACGCCCAGCCGGATGTGCACCTCGGTGGTCGCATCGAAGGTCACCGCGGAGGTCTGCTTGAGCAGTGCCGCGGCCTCGGCGGGCGGATAGAGCCGCTCGCGCTCGACGAGCTTGACCGCCTCCAGGTACTTCTTGCCGTGTTGTGCCATCTCGCTCCCTTCTCGGCCGCGAAAGGGCGGCCTCCCCTCTCGACGCGGGGTGCACGGGCCGGACGACGGATCAGGCGAGAACCTCCGGCCGGGGTTCCCGCGGATGCGACACGGGCCGCCTCGCTAGCCGACGACCTCGATGCCCATCGAGCGCGCCGTTCCCTCGATCATCCGCGCGGCGGCGTCGAGGTCTGTCGCGTTCAGATCGGCCAGCTTGGTCTGCGCGATCTCGCGGACCTGTGCCCGGGTCACCGTCCCGGCCGAGCTGCGGCCGGGGGTGGCGGCCCCCTGCTCGACGCCCGCCGCCTTGCGGAGCAGGTCCGCGGCCGGTGGGGTCTTCAGGATGAAGGTGAACGACCGGTCCTCGTACACCGTGATCTGGGCGGGAATGACCTGCCCGACCTGGCCGGCCGTCTTCTCGTTGTAGGACTTGCAGAACTCGACCACGTTGATGTGCGGGCCGAGCGCGGTCCCGACCGGCGGCGCTGGCGTCGCCTTGCCGGCGGGCAGCTGCAGGGTCAGCACCACTCGG
>JAJYJR010000398.1 GCA_021789355.1 Chloroflexota bacterium
CGCGCTCCCGGGGCGCGCGGGCGATCAGCTCCCAGTTGTCGGGGCCCGCGATCAGGTCGAACAGGTGGCTCCGGAACGGCAGTCCGAACAGCAGGTCGGGGCCAGCGCCCACCGCATCGCCCATCGTGATCGACAGGCAGAGGTGCGCGTCCCCGAGCCCGCGCGTGACGCGCCGGAGCGCCTCTCCCGCCAGCGCCCGCTCGGCCGCGTCGTCCGGCCCGACCAGGGTCAGCGCGTTCTCGTCGAGCTGGATCACCGGCACGCCGGCGGCCCGGAGCGCGAGCAGCTCCTCGTTCAGCGCCTCCGCCAGCGCGAGCGTCAGCCGCTCCCGGCCGATCTCCCCCGGGTCGGACAGGCGCGCCAGCGTGTACGGCCCCACCAGGCACTGCTTGACGGGCGGTGCCGCGATGCCCCGCACCTGCGCCAGGGTCGCGGCAGTGTCGCGCGCGAACCGCCAGTCGTCGACGGTGATCGGCGATTCCCAGCGCGGCGCCTCCAGCGCGCGGGGTTGGCGGTAGTAGGTGTTGGTGTCGAAGTACCGCAGCAGGCCCGTGATCTCGAGCCCGCGCAGCCCGCGCGCCACGGCCGTCTGCTGGTCGTCCCAGCGGACCTGCCCGTCGGTCAGGAGCTCGAGCCCCGCGTCGACCTGCTCGGCCATCACCTCGCGAACGAGCTCGTCCTGGGCCATCCGAAACGCGGGCTCGTCGATCTCTCCGCGCTCGAGCCGGGCGTGTGCGGCGCGCACGCGGAAGGGCTGGCCGGGCAGCGGGGTGCGTGGATAGGCTCCGACGAGCGTGGCGAACATGCGGACTCCCGTGGCGATGGACGTCCCGGCGATTGTACGGGAACGATCGGCGGCGGCCGGCCGTGGCCTCCAGGGCCCTCCGTGGCCTGCGGGGCCTCCCGTGGCCTCCGCGCGCCTGGCCCTCGGGGTCGGCGGGGCCGGCGCGCGACGATCGGCCGCGGATCGCCGACAATCGGACCGATGACGGATCCGCGCCTCTCCACCGCCGGCGCGCCCACCCTGGTCCCGGCCATCACCGTCCGCGGCACCCGTGGTGCCGTCGCCTCCCCGCACGCGCTCGCGACCGAGGCAGGCCTCGGCATCCTCCGCGCGGGTGGCGGCGCCGTCGATGCCGCGGTCGCCACCAACGCGGCGCTCTCGGTCGTCAACAGCTACATGTGCGGGCTCGGCGGCGACGCGTTCTGGCTGATCTGGACGCCCGAGCGCGGGCTGGAGGCCCTGAACGGGAGCGGCCGGTCGGCCTCGGCGGCCACGATCGACGCGGCGCGGGCGGGGGGCCTCGCGGCTATACCGGAGCGCGGCCCCTGGACGGTCACCGTGCCGGGCGCGATCCGGTCCTGGGGCGACGCGCACCGGCGGCACGGCCGGCTCCCCTGGCACGACCTGCTCGCCCCGGCGATCGACCTCGCGGACGGCTTCGCGGCCAGCCTCACCTGGCGCGCCACGATCGAGCGCGCGGCCGGCGTCTTCGGCACCGACTCCGACTGGGCCCAGGTCTTCCGGCCCCTCGGGCGCCCGTGGCAGGTCGGGGAGCGGGTGTGTCTGCCTGCGCTGGCGGGGACGCTGCGCCGGCTCGCGGCCGAGGGTCCGGACGACGCGTACGAGGGCGTCCTCGCGCAACAGGCGGCCGGGTACCTGGAACGGGCCGGGTCGCCGCTGCGGATCGCGGACCTTGCCGCGCACACGTCGACCTGGGGCGATCCGATCCGCGTGACGTACCGGGGCGTGGAGGCCACCTCCCATCCGCCGAACAGCTCGGGTGTCGTGGCGCTCGAGCTCCTCCAGGTCCTGGCGGCGTTCGGCCCGCCCATGCCGTCGGCGTTCGGTCCGCACGGTGTCACCGACCCGCGCTGGGTGCACCTGGTTCTCGAGGCCGCGCGCCTGGCGATTGCCGATCGCGACGCGTATCTCACGGATCCCGAGGCGATGGCCGAGGCGGCCCTCGGGGTCCTGCTCGATCCGGGCCGTGCCGCGGACCTGGCGGGCCGGATCGATCCCGCGCGCGCGACCCGGCCGCGCCCGCTCGCGACGCCGCGCGGAGGCGGGACGATCTACCTCGCGGCCGCCGACTCATGGGGCGGAGCGGTGAGCCTCATCGAGTCGAACTACGGCGGCTTCGGGTCCGGCCTGGTGGACCCGGCGACCGGCGTCGCGTACCAGAACCGTGGCGCGTTCTTCGCGCTGGACCCGGGACACGCGAACGCGCTCGCGCCGCGCAAACGGACCATGCACACGCTGACGCCCGGCATGCTCTTCCGTGACGGCAGACCCTGGATCGTGCACGGGTCGATGGGCGGCGAGATCCAGCCGCAGGTCTTCGCACAGCTCGTGTCGGCCGTGGTGGACGGAGGGCGAGCCATCGCCGACGCGGTCGCGGCGCCGAGGTTCGCCGCGGACGCAGACCGGCACTACGGGCCTCCGGCGGTCACGCGGCTCGAGGGCGGCATGCTGCCCGAGGTGGGGGAGGCACTGGCCGGCATGGGCCACGACGTGGCCTGGACCGCCCCATTCTCGAGCGCCTTCGGGCATGAGCACGCCATCGAGATCCTGCGGGACCCCGGCGCCGACCTCCCGGTGTCCTTCGCCGCCACCGCCGATCCGCGCTCGGAGGGACTGCCCGGGGCCTGGTGACGGACCCCCGGCGGTGCCTCGCTATACTCTCGGTCGGCCGGTCGCGCCGCGCTCACAACCTCCGCGGCTGGCCATCCAGTCTCGTCGGCCCACCTGCACTCGCGCCCGCGGAGCCCGGAGGGAACTGATCGCGTGAGCTCGAACATCGGACAGAACTATCCGTACTCGCGAGAGACCGAGCCGGAGCGCGCGGCAGCCGTCGAGCGCGCGTACGTGGCGTTCGAGGGCCTCCGGGAGCGCGCCGGCGGCGAGCTCACCCCGTTCCCGGCACCAGCGCGCGACGAGATCTGGTGGGTGTGGGCCTGCCCGACCGACGGGGGCGCCGGGCGGCTGCACGCGGCGGGATACGCACGGGAGCGGCGTGCGCTCTACACCGTCTGCGACGCCTGCGGGAGGTCGTTCCTCCGCTGACCGGTGGCCGCGCCGTCGCCGATGGCGAGCAGGATCGCGGCGAGCAGCGTCACGCGCGGCACGATCGAGTCGACCTCGACGTATTCGTCGGGCGAATGATCCAGTCCGCCCACGGGCCCGAGACCGTCCAGCGACGGGACGCCGGCGCCCGCGGTGGTGTTGGCGTCCGACGCCCCCCCGGTCGCCGCGTCGTGCAGCTCGAACCCCAGCGCCGCCGCGATCTCCACGGCGGCGTCGACGAGCGCGCCCGTGGCGGGAAGCCGTTCCATGGGCCAGTGGCGGCCGCGTTCCTCGACCTCGCAGGTGATGTCCGGCACGGTCGAGCGGGCCGCGATCTCGCGCACCGCCGCCTCCGCGGCCTCGAGGTCCGCGCGCGAGGGCGAGCGCAGGTCCACCTCGAGCACGGCCTCGTCCGCGACGACGTTGGGGCGCGTGCCGCCGCGGGCCACCCCCACGTTGCAAGTCACGCCCGGCCAGCGGCCGTTCAGGGCGTGCAGCGCGATCGTCTTGTGGGCCGCCTCGAGGATCGCGCTCCTCCCCTTCTCGGGCTCGACCCCGGCGTGCGCCGCCCGCCCGTGCACAAGCAGAGCCAGCGACTGGTTGCCCTTGCGGGCGCTCACGATGTCGCCGTTGGCGCGCGCGCACTCGAGGACCAGCGCGACGTCGTGCTCGGGGGCCACGGCCCGGATCACGAGGGTGCTGACGGGAGACCCGATCTCCTCGTCGGGATTCGCGATGAAGGTGACCCGGTCGAACGGCAGCCACGGGAGCCGGCCTTTCCCGGGTCCGCCCGGTCGGTCGTCCCCGTGTCCGCCGCCATCACCGCCGGCGCCCGGCGGGAGGCCCTCGCGAGGAGTCGCCCGCAGCGCGCGGAGCGCGTAGAGCCCGGCCAGCAGCCCCGACTTCATGTCGCAGACGCCAGGGCCGTACGCGCGGGCAGCGGCGATCCGGAACGGCCGCTCCCGGGCTGTTCCCGGCTCGAACACGGTGTCGAGGTGGCCTATCACGAGCACCCGCGCCGGCCCGACCCCGTGCAGCGTGCCGATCACCGTGTCGCCCAGCTCCCGGTTGGGGAGGACCTGCACGCTGGCACCGAGGTCGCGCAGCACCTCCGCGGTCCACCGGCCGGCGAGGTCCACGCCGTCCTTGGTGTACGAGCCGCAGTCGATGTCGACCAGCGTGGCGAGATCCGCGAGGTAGTCGGGAAGCGACGCGGCCACCTGCGCCCGCAGCCGGGCAAGGTGCGCCCCGGGAACGGTGGCGATCTGCATCGGCGCAGTCTACGGGAGCGACGGGGCGGAGGTCGCGTTACCATCGGCGCGGCCCGGCAGCCCGATCGGGAGGCGGCGGGCAACTGGACGTGATCGTGAACGTGACCACCGAGCACCCTCTCGTCGGTCGACTGGCGCGGCCGACCCGCCGTCGAGCCGGCGTGTACGGCCGCGCCTTCCGGCGGGAGCTGTCACGCCTGCGCGACCGCCGGCGACTGCTCGCGATCCTGCTGCTCGGCGTCACCGGCGGGCTGCTGGCCACGTTCCTCGTGGCCCGCGGAGAGGCGGCCGGTGCCGACGCGCGCGCGTACTGGGCCGGGGTCCGGATCTGGCTGGGGGGCGGCGATCCGTACCACCCGGGCGGCGTCTTTCTGCCCTACGTGTACGCCCCGTGGATGCTGCCGCTGTTCCTGCCGTGGGCGCTGCTCCCCTGGAACGTGGCCTGGGTGGTCTGGCGCGGCGCCAACGTCCTGCTGTTCCTGTGGTCGGCCGAGTGGGCCTACCGCCGGCGTCCGCTGGCGACGGCCGTCGCGATCGTCGTGCTGCTGCTGCCGCTGGCGGCGACGCTCGACACCGGGAACGTCACCCTGCTGCTGACGCTCGCGGTCTGGCTGGCGCAGTTCAGCGGGCCGCGGGTCGGCGGGGCCCTCTGGGCGCTGGCCGCCAGCATGAAGTGGTTTCCCGCCGTGCTGTTCGTGTTCCTCCCGCCCCGGGCGCGCGCATGGGGCCTCGCGATCGGCGCCCTTGCGGTGGTGCTTGCCCTCGCCACCTGGCCCGAGACGCTCGTGCAGATCGACACCGCGCTCAACTTCCCGCGGCCGCTCCGGCTCGACTACGTGCTGATCTTCTGGGCCGCGGTCCCCTGGCTGTGGCGGCACGCGGACCCGCTCTGGTGGGCGAACCGCCGCGAGCTGCCGGCTGCCGTCCGGGCGGCGAGGGCGCGGGCCGCAGGACTGTGGGAGGGGTTCCGGCGCGACCCGGAGGCGGCCCGCGCACAGGCCCGCCGGGGAATCGGCGCAAGGCTGCGGGCGTTCTTCGGTCTCGCCTGAGCCGTCCGGCCGGGGCCGGGGCGCCTCCGCGGTGTGGCGCAGCGTGTCGCCCCCCGGCATCGGCGTCCGGTCAGCCCGCGCCGGGAGTGGCGTCGTGCCACCCGGAACCAGACGGCCGGAGCGCGCCCGCGACCTGCCATCCGCGATAGCCGCGCCGGAACCCCGCAGCCGCGAGTTGCGCGGCGTACGGGGACAGCGCGGAATCCACGCCGTCGATGCGGGCCAGCTGCAGCGCGCGGAGCCGGCCGTCGGACACCAGGCCAGCGAGGGCACGCAGCGCCGCCTCGGCCGCGCCGGGCCGGCCGAACGCCGGCAGGGTGCGGAGGGCGCGCCCGCCACGCTCGAGGAACGCCACCGGCTCGCCGTCCAGCAGCACGACGTGGGCGCCCGCCACCCGGGCCGCGGCGCCGTGCCCCTCGCCGGGGCGC
>JAJYJR010000399.1 GCA_021789355.1 Chloroflexota bacterium
AGGGTGACGAGGTGGCGGGCCGCTTCGATCCGATGCTCGCCAAGGTCGCGGCGTGGGGGCGCGGCCGCGAGGAGGCCCTCGACCGGCTGACGGCCGCCCTCGATGCGACCGTCGTGCTTGGGCTGACCACCAACCTGCGCTTCCTGCGCTGGCTCGTGCGCTCCGCCGCGGTCCGGGAAGGGCGCATGCGCACCGACACGATCGAGTCGCACTGGCCGCCGCCCGAGGGATGGGGACCGCCGGCCATCCCGGAGGCGGCATGGCAGCTCACGGCTCGGCTGCTGCTGGACGCGGATCGGCACGCGGGGCCGGGCGATCCCTGGCGCGGCGGCTGGCGGCCGAACGCCCCCGCGGTGGTGCGGCTGCGGTCCGACGGCGATGAGCGGTCGGTACCGGTGGGCCCCGTATCAACTGGCGAGACCCACGTCCCGGGCGCCGTCGTGGTGCGCGGCGGGACGGTTCACCTGGACATCGAGGGCCGCAGCGTCCCGTTCCGGATCGCGCCTGCGCCGGACGTCGACCGGGCCGCGCGCGAGGCCGCGCACCATGGCTCGGGAGGCGACTCACGGGTCACGGCCCCGATGCCGGGGCGGATCATTGCCGTGCACGTCGCCGAGGCGGTCGCGGTCGCCGCCGGGGCCCCCATCGCGACGCTCGAGGCGATGAAGATGGAGCACGTCGTGACCGCGCCCCGCCCGGGGACCGTGCGGGAGGTCCTGGTGCGGGCCGGCGAGCAGGTCACCTCGGGCGAGTCGCTGGCGGTGATCGGCCCTCCCGACGGCGCCGGGTCCGCGGACGAGGAGGCGTGACCGTGGCCGGGCCGGGAGATCGCGTGCGCATCTACGAGGTCGGGCCGCGCGACGGGCTGCAGAACGAGGCGCGGCGCGTCGCGACCGGGGACAAGCGCCGCTTCATCGAGCTGCTGGTGGCCGCCGGCCTACAGGACATCGAGGCCACCAGCTTCGTCTCGCCGAGGGCCGTGCCGCAGCTGGCCGACGCCGACGAGCTGCTCCGATCACTGCCGCGGAATCCCGCGGTTCGGTATCCCGTGCTGGTGCCGAACCTCCGCGGGCTCGAGCGCGCGGAGGCCGCCGGCGCCCGGGCGATCGCCGTCTTCACCGCCGCCACCGACGCGTTCGCGGAGCACAACATCGGAATGAGCGTGGAGACCTCGCTCCGGACGTTCGGGCCGCTGCTCGACCGTGCCGGCGAGCTCGGTTGGTGGCGCCGCGGGTACGTGTCGACCGCGTTCGGGTGCCCCTACACGGGCCGGGTGGAGCCCGAGCGGGCGGTGCGTGTCGCGGCCCGGCTGCTGGAGCTCGGCGTGGACGAAGTCTGCTTCGGCGACACGATCGGCGTGGCGGTGCCCTCCCAGGTGCGGGAGCTGCTCGGGCGCGTGCGGGGCTCCGGGCTCCCGGTCGGGCGCGTCGCGCTGCACTTCCACGACACGCGCGGGACCGCGGTCGCGAACGTGGTGGCCGGGCTCGAGGCGGGCGTCCGCTGCTTCGACTCATCGACGGGCGGGACCGGCGGATGCCCGTACGCCCCCGGGGCCGCCGGCAACCTGGCGACGGAGGACCTGGTCTACCTGCTCGACGGCCTGGGGCTCCCGCACCGCGCCGCGCTGCGCCGGGTGCTCGAGGCCGCGCGCTTCATCTCGGGTGCCCTCGGCCGGCCGCTCTCCTCGAAGGTCGGACAGGCGGGGGGCTGGGACCCGGAAACCGGGCAGCCCCAGGGTCGGGCGTAGCGCACCCCGCGCCGGCGCGGCGCCGCCTACGCCTGGCTGTCGTCCGGCCAGTCGAAATCGGTCGGAGCCTGGTTGGTCCGAGCATCGTCGGCCGGCCCGCGCGGCGCCGGCGGCCCGGACGGCGCCGTCGAGACCAGCTCGACCGCCAGGAGCGCGAGGGCGGCCGGCAGCAGCAGGAAGGCGAGGGCGCCGAGCAGCGGGAAGAGCACCAGCAGCGCGAGGACCGCGACCGTCACGCGCCAGGGACGCGCATACCTGATCCGGCGCACGAGCACCCGGCCGGCCAGGATCGTGGCCACGCAGCCGCCGACGACCAGCGCCACCGTCGGGGCCAGCCCGGGATCCGCGATCGACCCGATCAACCCGGTCGCCGACATGACCAGCAGGCCCGCGATCGCGAGCCAGAGGGGGAGGTCGCGAACGGTCAACCAGGGTCGAAGCCAGGTCACGCGCTGCCGCGTCATGATTCGTCTCAGACCACCCGCAGCCCCAGGATCTCCCGAGCGATCACCAGACGCTGGATCTGGCTGGTCCCCTCGCCGATCTCGGTGAGCTTCGCGTCCCGGAGGTAGCGCTCCACCCGGTACTCCTCGACGTAGCCATAGCCGCCGTGGATCTGCACCGCGGCGTTGGTGGCGCGCGACGCTACCTCGGAGGCGAACAGCTTCGCCTGCGCTGCCTCCAGCCGGTAGGGTCGCCCCCGGTCCTTGAGCCACGCCGCCCGGTGGACCAGCATGCGAGCCGCTGCGAGCTCCGTGGCCATGTCGGCGACCATGAACCCGACGCCCTGGAAGCTGCCGATGGGCCGGCCGAACTGCCGTCGCTCCCGCGCATAGGCCGTCGAGGCGTCGAGTGCCGCCTGCGCGAGCCCCAGGGCCATCGCCGCGATCGAGATCCTCCCCCCGTCGAGCACCTGCAGGAAGAGCGGGAATCCGTTGCCCTGCTCGCCCAGCAGGTTCTCGGCCGGGATGCGACAGCCGTCGAAGTGCAGCTCGCCCGTCGCAGACGCGTGCAGGCCCATCTTCTCCTCGAGCCGGCCAACGGCGAACCCCGGGGCGTCCGCGGGCACGACGAACGCGCTGACCTCGGCCGACCCGTCGGGGCGCGACCGGGTGCGCGCCGCGACGACGTAGGTCCCGGCCCGGCCCGCGTTGGTGATGAAGCGTTTCCCACCGTCGATGACCCAGGAGCCGTCCTCCAGCCGGGCCGTGGTGCGCGTGGCTCCCGCATCGCTGCCGGCGCCCGGCTCGGTGAGACCGTACGCCCCCAGCACGCGGCCCGACGCCATCGGCACCAGGAACCGCTCCTTCTGTTCGCGCGTGCCGGCGATGTGCAGCGGGCCGCAGCCGAGACTGGTGTGGGCCGCCACGATGAGCGCGAGCGACCCCCAGGTCCGGGCGATCTCCTCGACGGCAACGGCGTAGGCGAGGGTGTCCATGCCGGCGCCGCCCTCGTCCTCGGGGTACGGGATCCCCAGCCAGCCCAGCTCGCCGATGCGGCGGACGATCTCGGCGGGGAAGCGGCGGTCGCGCTCGTGCGCGGCCACGACCGGCTCGACCTCCCGTTCCAGGAAGTCGTGTATTGCGTCCCTGAGGAGCCGGTGCTCCTGGGGCAGCTCGAACTCCACCGGCGCGGAACCTGTCATGCCGCCCGGGACGTGGTGCATGCCGGAGCCACGGCTCTCGAGGCCCGTCGTCTCGCGGTCACGCCGGCCGCGAGATCGCCGTCAGGCCTTGGGCTTCTTCGGCTGCTTCGGTTTCGGCGGTCGCTTCGGCGTCTTGTCGGCCATCTGGCACCTCCGCGCGAAGCGTACGACATGTCGCGTGCGCCCCGCGCGGCGTGGGCACGCGGCGCTCCGGCAGCCTGCCAGCGTCCCGGACGCCCCCGCCGGCAGGAATCTATCCGAGGACGCCCGCCGAGTGGACCGCTCGGTCCTCGCGGTCGGCCGCCGGAACGTCACGGGCCACCGGCCCGCCATCGAGCTTGCCGCCATCCACGGCAGCCAATCGAGCCACCCTGCCTGCCCCCTGCGCCTCCCGCGCCAGCCTCGGCAGTGCCGCGCGGGCGGCCGCCGAGTCCCGCATCGGCAGGTCGGTCCGCCACCGCCCGTCGAACGCGTGCAGCGCCCCGGCCACGGCCGCGGGGGTGGGAACCAGCACCGCCTCGCCGGCGCCCTTGGCGCCGTACGGCCCCTCGGGCTGCGGCTCCTCCACGAGGATGCACTCCACGGGCGGCATCGCGGCCGCGGGGATGATGCCCAGCGACTTGAGCGTCCCGGCGACCGGGATCCCGCGCTCGAGCGCCAGCTCCTCGGTGAGCGCGAGCCCGAGCCCCATGTGCACCCCGCCCTCGACCTGCCCCTCGAGCGCCAGGGGGTTCAGCGCCCGGCCCACGTCGTGCGCGGCGATGACCTTCCCCAGCCGCCCCTGGTCGTCGAGGATCGCCACCTGGGTCGCCCACCCGTAGGCGAAGTGGGTGACGGGTTCAACGGCGGCGTTGCCGGTGGTCCAGTCGACCACGTACTCGCCGGCGAACTCGCGGCCGGCCAGATCTTCCAGGCGACCGTCGCCCAGCGCGGCCTTCAGGTGGCGCGCGGCGTCCAGCACCGCCTGTCCCCCGAGCGTCGTCGCGCGCGACGCCGTGGTCTGGCCCGTGTCCAGCTCGTGCTCCGTGTCGACCACGACGCGGATCCGGTCGGCCGGGATGCCCAGCTCCTGGCTCGCGATCTGCCGGAGGACGGTGTGGACGCCCTGTCCCATCTCGGTCCACGAGTGGAAGAGCGTCACGCAACCGCCGGGCTCCGGGCGGAGGATCACGTGGCCGCGCTCCGTCATGCCGTTGCCGACCCCGGTGTTCTTGGCGGCGCAGGCGATCCCGGCGAACCGCGCCGACCGGTAGACGTCGCGAACCGCGAGGAGCGTGCGCCTGACGCCCACGCCAGACCCGAGCAGCTGCCCCGTCCCGAACCGGTCGCCGGCATCCAGCGCGTTCCGCCAGCGGATCTCCCACCCGTCGATCCCGAGGCGCTCCGCGAGCCGATCGAGGATCCCTTCGATCGCGAACGTGACCTGCACGACCCCGAATCCGCGCATGGCCCCGGCGGGCGGGTTGTTGGTGTAGACGGCGCGCGCCTCGACGTCGACGTTCGGCACGCGGTACGCGCCGCAGGCGTGACCCGCGGCCCGCTCGAGCACCTTGTCGCCGACGCTGGCGTACGCCCCGGTGTCGCCGACGATCCGGGCGCGGACGGCCAGCAACCGGCCTTCGGCGTCGCACCCGGCGGTGTACGCCATGCTCAGCGAGTGGCGCTTGGGGTGCAGCCGGATGCTCTCGCGGCGCGTGAGCGCCAGGTGGACCGGCCGGCCGGTCAGCAGCGCGAGGAGTGCCGCCTGCCCCTGGACGCTCAGGTCCTCCTTTCCGCCGAACGCGCCGCCGGTGGGGACCTGGGTCACGCGCACGGCCTGCTCGGGGAGCCCGAGCAGCGACGCGATCTGTCGGCGGTCCTCCCAGGCGCCCTGTCCCTGGGAGTACACGCGCAGGACCGGGGCCGTGAGCTCTGTGACGACCGGGGCGCCCGCGCCCGCGACCGCGAACTCGCCGACGGGCGGGCCGCCGTTGGGGAACCGCTCCCCCACCTGCGGGTGGCCACGCTCGATGGAAACACCGTCCCCGCGGCCGGCGTCCAGGCCGTCCCCGCAGCAGTGTCCGGCGTCCGGCCCGTCCCGGCCGGCCGGCATTGCCAGGCAAGCCTCCGGCTCCAGGAAGGCGTGCTCGACCGGCTGCGTGCGGAACCTCTCCGTCACGACATGCGCCGCCGACGCGAAAGCGGCCTCGACGTCCCCGTGCCGGATGGTCGAGACCGACAGCAGGTTGCCGCCCTCGTGCACGGCCGGCGCGTCCCCGTCGAGCGCCTGCAACGGGTCCGTCACGGGCTCGAGTACGTGGTACTCCACCGCCACGAGCGCCGCGGCCTCGCGGGCCGCGTGGCGCGTCTCCGCCGCCACCGCCGCGAGCACGTCGCCCACGCAGCGCGTCGTCTCTCCCTCGGCCACGAAGACCGG
>JAJYJR010000400.1 GCA_021789355.1 Chloroflexota bacterium
GAGATTCGCCTGACGCCGAGCGGCCCGTCGTGTGCAATGCCCAGCGTTCCGGACGTGTCCATCTCAGATGCGGCGAACCTCCTTCTGTCGCACCGTCCAGCGGCAATCGGCGGGCAAGTGGCGCTGAACTCTTCCGGTTTGATTGCCCGCGTAGGCTGGTCTTCATGGTGTGGAGCTACGCCTGCCGCTCCGATGGCGCTCCATTTGGGTCTGGAGTTCGGTTCCGCCATCGTCGTGACGCTTCCGATCGCCTTCGGGGCGCACTGCGAGGGCGTACCTGCGACCGTGAGCATCGACCCGCTGTTCGTGCCCGGTGGTTGATCACCGGTGGGAACGGCGACTTGGTACGAGATACTGTTCAGCTCACCGTCCGACGTTCCATTTCTACGTGAACCGCTCCCATTGGGTTCACAGCAACCGACTCTGTTCCTCCGACGCAGTATCAGTTCTTCGGCGAGACCCACGATTGGGATTGTCCCCGGTTCTGTTGAAGTAGGGCGGTGGTCCGCCCGCTGAGGCCTTGCCTCTGGCAAGGTTCGGGTGTCGAGCAAGACGCCCGCCGCAAGGAGGACCACCGTGACACGCAAGATACCCGCCTCGACACCTGGGCCGCCTTCAGCGCGACCGACCTGCTCGACCAGGTCGCGGTCGAGCGGATGCTCGCCGGGGTGGCCACCCGCCGTCACGCCGACGTCGCTGAACCGCTGGGCGCCGAGCTCGAGGCGCGGGCCAGGGGCACGAGCCGCTCGGCCGTCTCCCGCCGCTTCCGCCGGGCGACCGAGCGTGCCCTGGGCCGAGCTCATGGCCCGCGACCTCTCGGATCTGGACGTCGCGGTGCGCATGGTCGACGGCATCGCCGTCGCCGGCCAGAGCTGCGTCGCGGCCCTGGTCATCACGACCGACGGCCGCAAGGTCCCGGTCGGGCTGTATCTGGGCGACACCCAGAACGCCACGATCGTCACCGCGCTCCTGGCCGACCTCCGGGCCCGCGGGCCTTCTCGGCGGCGGGCGGCCTGCTCGTCGACATCGACGGCGCCAAGGCCCTCGCGGCCGGCGTCCGCCGCGTCTTCGGCGAGGCGGCCCAGATCCAGCGCTGCACCCTCCGCAAGCGGCGCAACCTGGCTGACCACCTGCCCACAAGGAGCTCGCCGCCCGGATCGACCGTCGCTTGGCCCGGGCATTCAACGACCCCGACCCGGGAGCCGGTCTCGCCCGGACGAAGGCGATCGCCGCCAGCCTTGAGGCCGACCATCCCGACGCGGCGGCCAGCCGGCCACCTCGGCGGCCAGCCGGCCACCTCGGCGACGAGCCGGCCATACACGGCCGGCCCACGGCAGCGTCCGGAAGGGTGGTAGACATTGCGAGTATAGTCAGCGAGTTACCAATCGCATGGAGGTCTGGACCATGGGTCCGCTCGAGCACGTGTCCCGCTCGGTCGGTGCCGAGGTGGGGCGTCGTCGGTTCCTCGCTGGCTCGTTGACATGGCTAGCGGGCACGGCTGCGGTTCTTGCCGCTCCCGGTCTGGCCCGCGCCGCCGACACCGGACGTTCCCTTCCGCAGGTGCGCCCGGCTCAGGACACTGGAGCCAGCCCGCAGACCTGCGGCATCTACTGCTATACGTCTGACTGCGGCTGCTGCCCGAACTGCTGCGGCACCAACACGGGCGCGCTATACAAGTGCGTCGACCAGTGCACGGGTCAGGTCACCTACTACTGCTTCAACCTGTGCTCGTCGTGCCTGGGCTTCTGCTACTCGAACGCCTGCTGAGACCGCTCGACATGTCGACGCTGGGATTAGTCGTGGGGGCCCTCGGACTCGCCGTCTCGATCGTGGCGCTGGCGGTCGCGGCGGGGACCGCTGCTCGTCTCGAGCGGCTCGAGGCCGGGCGCCGGATGCCCGAACACATCGGTTTGCCAGCTGGCGCTGGAGTGACCCCAAGCGCGTTCGACCGGGTCCTCTCAGCCGAGCAGGCGGCACGACTCGTCGAGGGTCCCTCCTTGGTGCTCTTCGTGAGTCCTCAGTGCGCACCCTGTCGCAGTCTCGTCGAGAACGCGCCAGCGGAGCTGGCGCCGGGTTGGGTCCTTGCCGCCGTGGAGCCGGACGGAACGGCGGAAGGCGACAGTCTCCGCCATCATGGTCATGTGTCAGCCCTCTGGTTGGTGGATGCAGGTGGCAAGATCAAGGACGCATTCGACACCGCGGCGACCCCACATGCGTTCTTCGTCCAACACGGCCGGGTGATCGATCAGGTCGTTGGGGCGGGCGTCGACGATGTCAGGACCCATCTGGCATCGCTCGGGTCGCCCGCTCCCGCCTTCTAGCATCCGTGGCGCTGTCCGGTGCACTCGCGGCGCTCCTGCTCGCCGGTCCGACTCATGGATATGAGTTGCACGCCACCCTTGAGGCCGAGCTCGGCTCGACCTGGGTGACGCGCCCCGCGCAGGTGTACCTGACGCTCGGACGGATGCATCGTGACGGGCTGGTAACGAGCGAGCGCGTCCGGCAGGAGACGCGTCCCGATCGACAACGCCTCACTTTGACCGATGCGGGCCGGCAGGCCGCGGAGGCGTGGCTGGCGGGTGGCCCGGCCGACGAACTCGTGGTCCGGCTAGCGGTGGCCCGCCTGGTCGTCCCGGACGGGGTGCCATCCCTGCTCAGCACGATGATCGACGAGCGCACCGCGGCCCTGCACCGCCTGCGGCGCGCCCGAGCGGACGATACCGGGGGATTCCGCGCCGAGGCTCGTGACGCCGAGATCCGCGCCGTCGAAGGGCAGCTCCACTGGCTTGAGGGGCTGCGCGGCCACCTGGGCGAGATCGTCGCGCGACCACGCGTGAGGAAGGCCGATGAGCGCGCCGCTGAGCTTGCCTGAGCGCCTGCCCGCGATCGCGCTCGACGACGTCTCGCGCACGTACACGAGCGGCGGCAGCAGCGTGGCGGCGCTCGTGCAGATCGACCTGCGGATCGCGCGCGGCGAGACGGTCGCGATCACCGGGCCGTCGGGTTCAGGCAAGACCACCCTGCTCAACCTCGTCGCCGGGCTCGATCGGGCGACCAGCGGCACGATCACCGTGCTGGGCATGCGCGTCGATGGGACGTCAGAGCGCGAGCTCGCCGAGTTCCGTGCCCGCCACGTCGGCCTCGTCTTTCAGGACCCCCACTTGCTGTCCGGACTGACCGCGCTGGAGAATCTCGTGGCGGCGCGCCTGCCATTCGGGCACTGGCGCGACCTGCAGTCCGAGGCCCGGCGGCTCCTGGCCGAGCTCGGCCTGGGCGAGCGCCTCGATGCCCCACCCTCGCGTCTCTCGGGCGGGGAACGTCAGCGCGTCGGCCTCGCGCGGGCGCTCATGGGGCACCCTGAGCTCCTGCTCGCGGACGAGCCGACGGGCAACCTCGATGCGGGTACCACCGAGGAGCTCATCGGGCTGCTCGAGCGGGTGCGCCGCGAGCACGACCTGACGATCGTGGTGTGCACGCACGACCCGGCGGTGGCCGCCTTCGCCGAGCGGGTGGTGCGCCTGGTGGGCGGCCGGGTCGACGGCGAGCATCGGCTCGATCGCCCGGGGCCCCTCGAGGTCCGGGCGCTGGAGGAGCCGTGATCCGACTGGCCACGCGTGGGTTGCTCGCGCGACGGGTGGCCACCGCGCTCGCGGCCGCCGGGCTCCTCACCGCGGTGTCGGGCTTCCTCGTGCTGGCCGGCGTGTCGCGGACCACGCAGGCCGTGCTCAGCGGTGACATTGCCCAAGCCTGGAACACCCCGTACGACATCCTCGTCCGCCCGGTCGGATCGGAGACCGTCCTCGAGGCGAGCGAGGGCCTGGTGCGCCCGAACTTCCTCTCCGGGCTCACCGGCGGCATCGCGGAGGCGCAGCTGGCGGCGATCCGTGCCATCCCGGGCGTGGCCGTCGCGGCACCTATTGCAGTGGTCGGGTTCGTCCAGTGGCCGGCCGCGTTCCCGGTCGACCTCGCAGGCGCCCTCGGCCCGGGTCCGATCACCGTCTTCCGCATCCAGGCCCAGGCCTCGGGTGAGGCCGGCCTCTCACGCTACCCGGCGGCAGCCGCGCAGTACCTCGTGGCTGCGCCGCATGGCCGCATCGTGCAGCCGAAGAACTCGGGCATCGGGCTACCGCAGGCACCCGCGCTCGAGGTCGGCGGCGTCCGCATCGCCTGCTCCCCGACCGTCGCCTGCTGGGCGGGACTCACGCCCGCACAGTCCCTGGAGGGTGCGAGCCGCAGCTCGACCCCGGGGCTCGCGATCGCATGGTCGGAGCCGATCGTCGTGGCGGGGGTCGATCCGCTCGCGGAGGCGCAGCTCGCCCATCTCGATCGCTGCGTCGTGTCGGGTCGCTACCTGGCCGCTTCCGACGTGCCCGCCACGGCGTCCTCGCCGGCCGGGCCGCAGCCCACCATTCCGGTGCTCGTGAGTGATCGCAGCTTCATCGACGAGACGATGACGATCACCACCGAGCGGGCGGCCGACCCGGCCGCGGTGCTCCGGGGCGCCGATCCGGGGGCCATCTCGAGCTGGGCGCCGGTTGCGACGCACACCGCGACCGCCAACGACGCCTATCGGGCCTTCCTCGCGACGCTGGCCCACGCCGACTACTACGACGCCTCGCCGCACTGGACCGCGGGGCCGGTGACGTACCGCCAGGTTGGGCCCGACCACTTGGCTGCGCAGCTCCAGTCGCCCGATCCGGCGATCTACAACAGCTCGGTGGTGCAGCAGCCCAACGGTCAGCTCCAGAACCTCGCCCCGGTGGAGGCGTCGGGCGACTGGTTCCGGCAGGTCAGCCGGGAGGACCAGGTCCCGCGGGGGGAACTGTTCAGCCGCTGGGCGCCGGTGGGCGAGTACAACCCAGACTGCGTGCCGGGCTTCAACCCGCTGGCGGGCGGGCGCCTCGAGACGTACGGCCTGCCGCAGGTCACGCTGCCCGACGGCCAGACCCTGGGTCCGACCCGCTCGCTCGCCTCGTATGTCAACAGCCCGCCCCTCGTGCTGACCACGCTTGAGGGAGCCGCGTGGCTGTCGGATCCGGCCCGCTTCACCAACGCCCCGGGCGATGCGTTCATCAGCGCGATCCGGGTCAAGGTGGCTGGCGTCGAGACGCCTGGATCGGCGTCCGAGGCGCGCCTGGCCGCGGTCGCCGGCGAGATCGAGGATGCCACCGGGCTGCAGGTCGACGTGGTGAAGGGTGCCTCGCCCCGCACGGTGCTCGTCGACCTCCCGGCGGGGCCGTTCGGACGGCCCGCCCTGACCGTCTCGGAGGGCTGGTCGAAGAAGGGGGTGGCGGTCGGCTTCGTCGAGGCCGTCTCGGGCGAGGACCTCGCGCTCTTCACGCTCGTCCTGCTGGGGGCCGTGCTGCTCGTGGCCGACACGGCGTACGTGGCGGTGCGCCAGCGCGCGCCCGAGCTGGCAACCCTGCGCGCGATCGGTTGGTCGGGCGCCCGCATCGCCTGGCTCGTCGAGGCCGAGATGCTCGTGCTCGGGCTGGTGGTGGGGATCGCCGCCACGCTGCTGACGCTGGCGCTGCTGCCCCTCGGGCTGGTGCTCGCGCCGTGGCAGCTGGCCGGGGCCATCCCACTCTCCCTGGCCGTCGCCGCGATCGCGGGACTGGTGCCTGCGCTGCTCGTGCTGCGCGGCCCGCCCGTGGGCCAGCTGGTGGGTCTCGAGTCCGCGCATCGGAGCCGGCCGATCCGCACGTTGACCTGGCTAGCGGTCCGCGATCTCCTCGGGCCCAGGCGCGTGGAGGCCGCCTTGGGGGTCCTCGCCATCGCGCTCGGGGCCGTGCTCGTGGGATCG
>JAJYJR010000401.1 GCA_021789355.1 Chloroflexota bacterium
GTTTCGACCGGCTTGCTGCGGCCAGCGCCGAGATCGGGCTCCTCTTCATTGGGCTGACGATCATCACCGGCTCCATCTGGGGCAAGGCCACCTGGGGCGTCTGGTGGGACTTCGATCCCCGCCTGACGACCACCGCGATCCTCTTCGTGATCTACCTGGGGTATATCCTGCTGCGAGCCTCGATCATCGGACGCATCCGGCGAGCCCGGGTGAGCGCGGTGCTGGGGATCATCGGCTTCGCCGACGTGCCCATCGTTCATCTCTCGGTGCTGTGGTGGCGGGGGTTACACCAGCCGCCGACCGTCATCCGGCCCGGCGATCCCACGATCGACCACCTGTTCCTGGCCGTTCTGCTGGCGAACGTCGCCGCGTTCAGCCTGCTGTACGTCTGGCTCCTGCACCGCCGCGTCGCGATCGAGGCGAATCGCGATGCAGCTGAGGCGCTGCTTGAGGCGGTCAGGTGACCGACCTTCCCTCCATCATGGGAGCGTACGGCGTGGGTGCCTTGGGACTGGTCGGCTACGCGATCAGTCTTGCCCGTCGGGAGCGGCAGTCGCGCGAGCGTCGGACGGCCCTCGACCGCCAGCGAGCACGGCTCCTCGGCATCGCGCAGGCCAATCATGCGGCTGGCGCGGGCCGCCCCGACACTGTGCCGGAGCCCTGACTTGCCCCGTCCACGGCCCGTCACGCTGGTCGGCCTCGCGCTGGTCACGGGCGCCTTGGTCACGCTCGTTTGGGTCGCACTCACGAGCGCCGTGGTCTACTACGTGACGCCCTCGGAGCTCGCGGCCCACCGCACGGACCAGAGCGTGCGCCTGTACGGGATCGTGGTGCCTGGATCCGAGCGCTGGGACGCCACGATCAGGACCCTTTCGTTCTCCTTGACCGACGGCGCGACAACCGTCAACGTGACCTCCACGGACCTTCCCACCGACCTGTTCCGCGACGGCGTCGCGGTCGTGGTCGAGGGCCACGCCGATGGGGTCGGGCACTTCGCGGCCGGCGAGGTGTTGGTCAAGCACTCCGAGGTTTACGGTCCACTTTCCTCCGGCCAGACCATCCCGCCGGGTGTGCTCCAGCAGCTCCAGCAGGGGACGAGCCGGCCGTGATCGGTGTCGCCGGGCTTGCCCTCACCGTCGTCGCATTCGGCGCGTCGCTGTTCGCCTGCGGGCAGGCCCTGCGTGCCGCCCGGGGCGCTCCGCTCGCGCCAGCCATCCTCCTGGTTCGGGGGGCGTTCGCGGCCCTGCTCGGGGCTGCGGCGTGCATGGAGGTGGCGCTCGTCACTCATGACTTCAGCGTCGCGTACGTCGCGGAGGTCGGCAGCCGGGAGACGCCACTCCTGTACACGATGGCCTCGCTGTGGGCCGCCCTGGAAGGCTCGATCCTGCTGTGGGCGTTGATGCTCGGCGGCGTCACGGTGCTCCTGACGGCGCGGATCGGAGTGCGCGACCGGTCTCTGCTGCCGGTGAGCGTGGCCATCCTCGCCGCCCTCCTGGCCTTCTTCTCATTCATCCTCGTGGGGCCGGGCAACCCCTGGGGCCGGGTGGATCCAGTACCGGCCGACGGCCCCGGCCCCAACCCGCTGCTGCAGAACCACCCCCTCATGGCGATCCACCCGCCGCTCCTGTACCTCGGCTTCGTCGGGCTGGCGGTGCCGTTCGCGCTCACGGTTGCCGCGCTCTGGCGGGGCGAGCTGGATCGCGACTGGCTCAGAGCGACGCGCCGCTGGACGCTCGGGCCGTGGATCTCGCTCACGCTCGCGCTGATTGCCGGCGCGTGGTGGTCGTATGCCGTCCTCGGCTGGGGCGGCTACTGGGCCTGGGACCCGGTGGAGAACGTGGCGCTCCTGCCTTGGCTGACCGCGACCGCATTTCTACACTCGGCGATGGCGCAGGAGCGCCGCGGTTCCCTCGGCGGCTGGAACGTGGTGCTGGTCGTCGCGTCCTTCGCGCTCACGCTCCTCGCCACGCTGGTCACGCGGAGCGGCATCCTGACCTCGGTCCACGCGTTCACCCAGTCGGCGATCGGACCGCTGTTTCTCGCACTCTTCGCGCTCGTCCTGGTGGGCTCCCTGACGCTGATCGTGCTCCGCCTGCCCCCTGGTCGCGCCGTGGACCGGCTGGGCACGCGACCGGCCGCCCTGCTCCTCAACAACCTCCTGCTCGTGGCGCTCGCCGGCAGCGTGCTGCTCGGCACGCTCTTTCCCCTATTCGCCGAGGCACTCGGAGCGGGGCAGCTCAGCGTCGGGGCTCCATACTTCGAGCGGGTCGTCGGCCCGCTGGCGCTGGCGCTCGTTGTACTCCTGGGCGTCGGCCCATCGCTGCCCTGGGGAGCGTGGAGCGCTGGGTCCCGCCGGCGACTCTTGCTGCCGGTCGCGATCGGCGGTGCCATCGCCCTCGCGCTGGCCGCGAGCGACGCTCGCCCCGAGGCCGTGGCGGGCACCGCGGCGGCCGCGTTCGCGCTTGCCGGGACCGCGTCCTCGATGCTGCGCCATCTCCGCGGCCTGGGCGCGGGGACTGACCAGGTGAGCCGCGGTAGGCGGCTGTGGGAGCGGCGGCGTTCGATCGGTGGGCTCGTGGCCCACGTCGGCGTCGCCCTCGTCGCTCTTGTCGTGGTGGCCGAGGGCGTCGGCAACCGCACAGCGACTGTGACCCTTCGACCGGGGACCTCCACCGAGTTCGGCCCATACACGCTCACTTTCGAGGCGAGCCAACAGCAATCGAGCGCCGGACGATCGCGACTCGTGGCGGAGATTCGCGTGTCGGGGGCGGGCGCAGCGATGCTCGCGCCCAGCCTGACTCTGTTTCCGAACACAAGCGAGGCGATCGCCAGCCCCGCGGTCGATTCCACCGTCACGGGCGACCTTTACCTCACGCTGGCCAACGTCGACTCGGGCACCGGGGACGCGACGTTTCGCATCGGGCTCCATCCGTGGATGAGCTGGCTCTGGGCGGGAGGCGGGGTGGCCGCCGCGGGCGGGCTGCTGGCCTGGCTGCCGCCGGACAGACGGCGACGGCCGCAGGCCGCGGCTGCGCCGGCGATGCCAGGGGGTTCACGACCCTCGGCGCTGGCGGGCGGCGGTGATTGAGGCAGGGCAGGACGATTGCTGAAGTGGCCGCGAGTCGTGATCCTGACCGGTCTCCTCGTCGCCGCCCTGGGGTTGCTGGGGATCCTCGCGATCGGCTTCACCCGCGACCCGGGCGTCGTCACCTCACCGCTCGTCGGCCGTCCCGCCCCCCCCTTCTCGCTGACGTCGCTCGACGGCAGCACGGTCTCACTGGCTGACCTGCGCGGCCGGCCGCTCATCGTCAACTTCTGGGCCTCGTGGTGCCTGCCCTGCCGGGCGGAGGCGCCACTGCTGCAGCGTGCGGCGGCTGACTTCGCGGGGCGGGGCGTGGAGGTCCTGGGCATCGTGTACCAGGACAGCGCCGAGAACGCTCGGGCGTTCATGCATGAGTACGGCCAGACCTACCCGGGCCTGCTCGATCCGGACGGGCGGACCGCCCTCGACTACGGCGTCTTCGGTATCCCTGAGACGTACTTCATCGACCGGGGCGGTCGCATCGTGTCCAAGCAGACGGGCCCGCTCGACTGGGCCTCGCTCGTCCGCCAGGTGGCGGCCCTCGCCCCGTGAGTGGGCTCGCTCGGAGCGTCCGGCGCCTGGGCGGCATCCGTCCGGCTCGTTCCGACCTCCTCCTGGCGGTGCTCGCCGCGCTGGCCCTCGCGAGCGTCGGGTGGGCTGCAATCGCGCCGCGGGGGATGAGCGTCGACGCGCGGGCCGCGCAGATCGAAGCCGGGCTCCGCTGCCCCGTGTGCCAGGGCCTCTCGATCGCCGATTCGCCATCGCAGACCGCGCAGCAGATGCGCGCCGTGGTGCGCCAGCAACTCGTGGCCGGGGCCAGCGACGATGCGGTCCGCGGCTATTTCGTGGCCCGCTACGGGCGTTGGATCCTGCTGACGCCCGCGCCAAGTGGCCTCGGGCTCAGTCTCTGGCTGGCGCCTGGGCTTCTCCTGGTGGCCGGGTCGGCGCTGCTCGTCGGCCTCCGCCGACGGTCGCAGTCCCCCGAGCGAGCCGTCCCTCCGCCGGACGTCGCCCCTCGTTGGGTGCGACTCGGGGTCGTCGGACTCGCGGTCCTCGCCGTGGCGACGCCGCTCTGGATCGCGGCCGCTCCGCGGCTGGCTGGCCAGCAGATCACCGGCCAGCCGGCCAGCGCACCGGGACCCACGATTGCGGACCTCGAGGCAGCCGCCCGGGCCCTCCCGAATGACGCGTCCCTGCAGTCCGCGCTCGGAGAGGCGTACCTGGCAGTCGGCCGCGAGTCCGAGGCGGCGAGCGCGTTCGAGCGCGCGCTGACGGCCGATCCGCATGCCGTGCCCGCGCTGGTCGGGCTCGGCGCCATTCTCCTGGGCGCTAACCGGCCCTCGGCGGCCGGTCCCCTCCTGGACAGGGCCCTCGCACAGGAGCCCAATCAACCGGATGCGCTGTTCTACCGCGCCCTCGCCCGCTACGAAACCGACGGCGCGGTCACGCAGGCCGTGCGCGCCGACCTGCAGCACTTCCTCGCCGTGGCGCCCAGCGATCCGCGGGACGCGATGGCACAGGCGTTGCTCGTCGGGCCATCGTCGGTACCCGCGGCATTACCCGCGCGACCATGACGCTCGCTGTGGCCTTCCTCGCGGGACTCGTATCGTGCATCTCGCCGTGCGTCCTGCCGGTGCTGCCGGTGTTCACCGGGTACGTGGTGGGAGGCGCCGGCACAGCGGCCGGCAGCCTACGTTCAGTGCATCGGGCCGCCGGATTCCTGCTCGGCTTCCTCGGGGTGTTCGTCCTGCTGTGGGCCTCGCTCGGCGTCGTCGGCTTCGCCGTCTTCCAGGCGGTGCCGGTGCTGCGCCAGGCGAGCGGTGCACTGATCGTGGCGATGGGGATCCTCGTGGCGGCCGGGCGCCACCCGCTCGCCCGTTTGCCGGGGATCTCGGCGCCGCTCGGTGGAGGAGGATCGGTCCTTCTGGGCGCGGGCGTCGCGGTTGGCTGGACGCCCTGCATCGGCCCGACCCTCGGGGCCATCCTGACGCTCGCGGCAGCGGCACCCACGGTTGGAGTCGGGTCGCTGCTGCTGATCGCATACGCCCTGGGGCTCGCCGTCCCGTTCCTTATCGTGCTCATCGTCTACCGGCGGTTCCGCCGGCTGTCCGCCTGGCTCTCCCAGCGTCCGCGTGGCCTCGAGGTCGTCTCGGGCGCCTTGATCGCGGCCGTCGGCGTGCTCGTGTACGAGGGATCCTTTGCGCGACTGGCGGGGCTGTTCCGCTTCGGCCTGTGACGTGCATGCCACGGCCCGGCCCGCCGGGCAGGGAAGCCAGGCAGTACTCCCCAGGTCAGCGCAGTGACGGCCGCCCCATCAGGACGGACCGGTCCAGTGAACGAGGTGTCCGCGCTGACTCCCGGCACGAAGTCGGAGGTACGGAGGCGAGTGGAGGCCCCGACCCGTTACGCCAGCGGGGCCAACCCCATGAGGTAGCAAGCCACCGGCACCAACAATGCCACGGCGGGCACGAGCCACTCGAGTGGGGGGAGCGGGACGGCCTGAGGAGCCGTGCCCGTCGCGGCCGCCAGAAGCGCCTCGAGCCGGCGCTCCGCCGCCGCACCGAACGAGGCGCCCGACGGCGCGACATCGGCGTCAGTCCTGACCAGGGCCGCGGCGAGCATCTCAGGGCCGGCGCCGAGTTGCATCGCGAACGCGTCGGCCTCCCGCTCGAGGTCCGCGAGTCGGTCGGCCAGGCTCGATTTCGCCGAC